>VGKE01000037.1 GCA_016867195.1 Candidatus Nealsoniibacteriota bacterium
TTAAAAACTTCTTGATGATTATTTCCTCTATTAAGAATATGAAATGGTATATTAGGAGTAGTAATTCTTAATGGTCTGGGCATTAAGCCATTATATTAAAAATTCAGAGTTGACACTATTTTCTATCGTAACCCAAGGGAAGAGTAGTGTGGGCACTGAGGGACTCGGACCCCCGGCCTTCTGCGTGTAAAGCAGACGCTCTAACCAACTGAGCTAAGTGCCCTTTTTTAGTGCCCAAGGCGGGATTTAAACCCGCGTACCCGAAATGTGGGCGAGGAGGGATTTGAACCCTCACGACCTTGCGGTCACAACCCCCTCAAAGTTGCGAGTCTGCCAGTTCCTCCACTCGCCCTTGTTTTACTTTATTTTCTGTGTCTATAATTTTTTTTATTTTAGAATATTTTCTTTCCGAGTCCTTTATTTTGGTCTTTTTCCTTCCAATTTTTCTTAAATAATAAAGTTTTGCTCTTCTAACCCTGCCCCTTTTTACAATTTCTATTTTTTCAATAATAGGGGAGTGAAGAGGAAAAACTCTTTCTACTCCTACTCCGGAAATTATTGCCCTAACTGCAATGGTGGCCGAAATTCCTTTGCCGTGTTTTCGGGCGATCACGACACCTTCAAATACCTGGATTCGTTCTCTGTCTTCTCGTTCAGCAGAGGATTTACCTTTCTTCGGGGTTTCTTTTAATTTTTGATAGACCTTAACAGTATCACCGGGTCGAATATCGGGTAAATCTTTTTTTAAATAAACCTCGTTAAATTTTTTTGTCTCCATGGTTATATCAATTTTTTAAATTAGATCTCGCAACACCTGTTTTAAATCATCAGAGAGTTCTGATTTGAATTCTCTTATCCCTTCATTCGGCAATTTTATTTTCAGATAATTAGCATGTAGAAATTGCCTTTTTAGCCCCTCTGGACAGGGTTGATTTTTAAAACCGTACAATTTATCTCCGGCAATAGGATTGCCAAAATAAGCAAAATGACACCTAATTTGATGTTTTCGGCCGGTTTTTGGTTCAACCTCTATTAAATCATAATTCTCAAACTTTTGCAAAACCTTATATCTAGTTTCCGCTTCTCTTTTATTCACAGCGCCGGGTTCATAAGATAGATAGACCCTTTGCTTTCTCCTGTCTTTTGGCGAGCGGCCAAGCAGGGTTTTAATTTCGCCTTTTTTATTTTTCAGATGTCCGTTTACCAGAGCAAGATATTTTTTCTTAACTTCTCTTTTTTGAAATTGTTTCTGGAAAAAATCCAGGGCATTGTCGTTTTTTGCTATCAGCAAGACGCCGGAGGTTTCTTTGTCCAGCCGGTGAATCCTTCTTTTAAAATCATCGCAATTTATCCCAGCCGGTTTATCAATGACTAAAAGATCATTATCTTCATAAATCGTTTTTATTTCCATAGGTCGTTTGAATCAGGGCCGAGGCACTTATAAATCTTTATGTGGGCGGTACAGGACTCGAACCTGTAACCTCATACACGTCAAGTACGCGCTCTGCCATTGAGCTAACCGCCCTTGTCCTCCAAGTGCGCGCGGCAGGATTCGAACCTGCAGCCTGCCGGATATAAGCCGGATGCTCCGCCATTGAGCTACGCGCGCGTAATTTTTATTTTATTTCCTTTGTCTTGATTTTTAGAGATGGCGTTGGGCGAATTTTTTTGGTATTAGATTTTCCTTTTTGTTCGGCCCTCCCACTTATCAGCCGTTCAAACTCTTCTTTTTCAATGGTTTCTTTTTCAATTAATGTCCGGGCGATTTTTTCCAATAATTTTTTTCTTTTAAATAATATCTTTATTGCTTGTTTTTGGGCATTTTTAACAAATTTTTCTACCTCTTTATCAATTAAGGCAGCCACTTTTTCAGAATAATTTCTTTGTTCTCCAAATTCTTTTCCTAAGAAAATTAATTCTTCTTTCTCGCCAAAAGAAATCGGTCCCAAGGTTGACATACCGTACTCTTTAACCAATCTTCGGGCTAATTCAGAAGCCACTCTCAAATCATTGGAAGCGCCGGTGGTGATTTCTTTAAATTTTATCTGCTCGGCGCAATAACCGCCCAGTAGGGTTGCCATTTCAGCCAGGAATTCTTTTTTGGTTTTAATTTTTCTTTCTTCAACCGGCATTTTTAAAGTATAACCGGCCGCCATACCCCTGGCGATAATGGAGATTTTTCTCACCGGCTCTGCTTCCGGAAATGAAGCCGAAACAAGAGCGTGGCCGGCTTCGTGAAAAGCGGCAATTTCTTTTTCCTTTCGGGAAAGAACATGGCTTTTTCTTTCCGGGCCCAATAGAACTTTTTCAATTGATTCTAAAAAATCTTCTTGAAAAACCTGGTTTTTATTTTTTCTAGCTGCCGAGATTGCCGCTTCGTTGGCCACGTTGGATAAATCGGCACCGGAAAAACCCGGGGTTCTTTCAGCCACCTCTCTTAAATTAATGTTTAAGGCCAATGGTTTTCCCTGACAATGAATTTTTAAAATTTCCTCCCGGCCCTTTACATCCGGCATATCCAGAACAACCTTTCGGTCAAACCTTCCCGGTCGCAATAAGGCGGGGTCCAAAATATCAGGCCTGTTAGTACTGCTTAAAACGACGATTTTTGAGTCTTGTTCAAAACCGTCCATTTCAACTAATATCTGGTTCAGAGTTTGCTCTCTTTCGTCATGTCCGCCGCCAATACCAGCTCCTCTATGTCTGCCAATGGCGTCTAATTCATCTATATAAATAATGGCCGGCTGATGCTTTTTAGCGGTGGAGAATAAATCCTTTACTCGAGCACTACCGACGCCGACAAACATTTCTACAAATTCTGAACCAGAAATTGAGAAGAAAGGCACATCGGCCTCGCCGGCCACTGCGCGCGCAAGCATCGTTTTTCCTGTGCCGGGCATACCGGTTAAAAGAACTCCTTTTGGTATCCTTGCCCCCATTTTTAAATATTTTTTCGGGTTTTTAAGAAAATCAACGATTTCCATTAATTCTTCTTTTGCTTCTTTTAATCCGGCTACGTCTTTAAAAGTGATTTTTTCTTTTGGATGGCCTTCGGCTCCAAAAAGCCGGGCTTTGGCTTTGGTAAAACTAAAGGCCTGGGCCGCTCCGGCTTTAGCTTGTTTAAAAATGAGCCAGAAAAATAACCCGAAAAGAAGAAGGGGGAGAATAAATATTAAGGTTGGTCCTAACCATGTCCAGAACCCTTCTTCTTTTTTTGTTTCAATTTCTATTTTCTGGAGCGCCTCTCTATTAACGCCTAAATTGAGCAGGGACTCGGAAAGGGAACTTTCTATTTCTTTTGTTGACTTTGCTTTTGTTTCGTCTTGATACAGGATAGTTAATTGGGAATCAGAAACAGTGACTTTTTTAATTTTTTCTTGATTAATGTCCTGGACTAATTGGCTTAAAGAAATTTCTTTTTCTTTCTCAAGGGGTTGATTTAATAAAGCAAAAACAGCCGAGATTATTAAAAAAATCAGCAAAACAAAAATCAGGTTTTTTGCTAATGACTTCACCCCCACACCAAACGAGTTTAAGCTTTAAGACTAATCTTAATCCTGTTAAGAAGTTGTCTAATGCCTTGGCTCGTAGTTTTAAATTATCTTCTCTTTTATAGGCATCTTGTTTAGCAATATAAGCTTCGTAATAAACAAGATTGTAAGAATTCACCGCGTTATTTACATTCTAAAACCTACCGAGAACTGTTCTCGGCAATATTGCCGAGAACAGTTCTCGGTAGTTGCTAACTTACCATTTTACGTTTTCGTCATTGCGAGGAGTGAAGCGACGAAGCAATCTCGTTATCTAATATGTTTATGTTGGGATTGCTTCGCTGCGGCTCGCAATGACGTAGTGACTGTAAACAACGCTATTATTTCCTACATTTTAATTTACCACATCCCTTAGTTTAGAGCCAGAGTCAGGCGGTGCTCTTTGGGCTCAATTGAAAGGATTTTGAAGTTATATTTTTGGCCTATTTTAAAGGTCTCTTCCATTTTTCTTTGAGAGCCAAATTCAGAGATATGACAGAGTCCCTGGATTTGATTTGAGATTTTGACAAAAGCGCCAAAGGGATTAAATCTTACTACCTCGCCCTTAACAATGTCGTCCTTTTTGTATTTTTCCTCAATATTTTCCCAGGGATCTTTTTTCAGCGCCTTTAGTGAGAGAGAGATTTTTCCGCTTGAGATATCAATAATTTTCACTTTGATTTTTTGACCAACCTTGACGAGTTCTGACGGGTCTTCAATCAACTGCCAGTCCAGTTCCGAAATATGGATGAGACCTTCTAAGTCCTCAGGGGGCAAAAATTTCACAAAAGCGCCGAAGTCAACAATACCGGTAACCTCGGTTTCAACAATATCTCCTATTCCGTATTTTTTTAACGCTTCTTTGGTCTTTTTATCTTTCTTTGCCTTTTCGGATAAAATAAGTTTTTCTTCTTTTTGGTCAAAATCAAATATTTTTACTTCTATTTCTTTCCCGATAAATTTTTGAAGGGCTTTAAAGATTTCTTGACTATCGCTGCCCTCTACTTTTGGATAATTTTCCGAAGATAACTGAGAAACGGGTAAAAAGGCGGGAATCCCGGCGACCATTGTTAAAAGTCCGCCCTTATTAGCGCCGGTAATTTTGACAACAATATTTTCATCTTTTTCTTTTTTTTGTCTGAGTTCTTCCCAGGCAAGTTCTTTACCTGCCTTGGTTAAGGAAAGTTCAGTGTATCCTTCTTCGTTTTCTAAATCAATTATTTTGGCAAAAACATTGTCTCCTATTTTTAATTCCTTTAGTTTTTCTTTTGCTTCTTGAAACTCTTTTCCGTAAATTATTCCGGTACCCCAGGCGCCTAAATCCAAAAAGACAGAGGATTTGCCTTTAGCAATAATTTTTCCCTGAGAAATCTCGCCAACTCTCGGCGGCCTTAATAAATTATCTTTTCCTATTTCTTCCATAATGGGTTAATATGTAAGAATTCACCGCGTTATTTACATTCTAAAACCAACCGAGAACTGTTCTCGGCAATATTGCCGAGAACAGTTCTCGGTAGTTGCTAACTTACCATTTTACATTTTCGTCATTGCGAGGAGTGAAGCGACGAAGCAATCTCGTTATCTATATGTTTATGTTGGGATTGCTTCGCTGCGGCTCGCAATGACGTAGTGACTGTAAACAACGCTATTA
>VGKE01000038.1 GCA_016867195.1 Candidatus Nealsoniibacteriota bacterium
TAGGTTGCGCCGAATTGGTAAGGCACTGGTTTGGAGAACCAGCGGGAAGAAATTCCCTTGCAGGTTCGAGTCCTGCACCTACCGCAAGATGGGGTCAGACCCGGGTCAGATCCCGGTAGACCCGTTATAATTTAAAAGGTCGACTTACGCTAATAATAAAAATTAATATAATATGACTAACGCCGTAGATAAAATAGTTACTTCTACTCCCGTCCAATTTCAGAAACCAAAATCAAAACTTAAAAAGGTGCTAATTGTAATAGGAGTTATCATTTTGCTTGTCGCTGTTTTATTTGGATACTTTATGTTTCAAGGAGTTAAAGAGGGTCCGATAGTAGAGCGTCAGGTAACATTATTTCTTCAATATATTTCTGACAACAATTTTGAGGCAGCATATGATTTAACTTCGAGCACCTTGCAGAATGTACAGACATTCGACGAGTTTAAAAAAGTTTTTTCTATGCTTGAAGCACACTATTCAGGATTTAATTCCCAAAGAAAAACTGGATTTAAGATAGAGCAGATGGTGGGCAAACCAACGCTTTATCATTACTCGGGACTGATAGAGTATACGGATGGCGATCAAGGAAACGTAAGGGCAACTTTGGTAAAAGAAAACGATGAATGGAAAATCCAAACTATACATGTAAATATTAGTATAGAAAGATTTGAAAATTCCAAGATAATCGGAGATAATCGGTATATAGAAATAACTGATATTAATCATTTAAAAGACGAATCCCTAATTGAAATCTTAGAAAATGATATATCTGTATGTGATAAATTATTAGATCAAAAAAGCAGAGAGATGTGCTACGCAGATGTTGCTGGGACAAGACAAAATTTATCCATATGCGACAAGATTCAAAACCAAGAGAGAAAAAACGCATGTTATAGGATTGTTGCTGAAGCAAAACAGGACTTATCTATATGTGATAAAATTTTGGACCAACCAGAAAAAACTTATTGTTATTTGAGTATTGCCGTAATAAAAAAAGACTTATCTATTTGTAATAAAATTTCTGATCAATTAATGAGGGACTTATGCCGTTCTTCTATTTCAAATTAACCAGTTGTGGGGTCAGACCCGGGTCAGATCCCGGTAGATTTCCAAGTATTTTTGGGCCGAGTTTTGCCAAGAAAAGTCCTGTTTCATTCCTTCTGTCTGGATTTTTTTCCAGATTTTTTCTTTTCTGTAAAAAGATAAAGAGTCTTTGATGGCGTTTAAAAGTTCTTGGCTCTCGGGTTTTTCAAACAAAAATCCGGTTTTTTTATGCTCTATCGTGTCTTTAAGCCCTCCTACCGCTCTTGCTATCGGAATGGTTCCGTATTTCATGGCGATAAGTTGTCCCAAGCCGCAGGGTTCAAAATGAGAAGGTATTAAAAACATATCTGCTCCCGCGTAAATTTGATGAGCGAGATTTTCATCAAAGCCGATTTTCGCGAAAAATTTTCCCGGATATTCTTTATTTTTTGACTGAAAAAAATCCTCAAATTCTTTCATTCCTTTGCCCAAAATGATAAGTTGGATATTTTTTTTCATCAACCGCTCAAAAGAATCTCTTATAAGGTCAAACCCTTTTTGTTCGGCAAGGCGGGAAATCACTCCGATTATTGGAACGGACAAATCAACTTTTTTAAAATATTCTTTTTGTAGGAATTTTTTATTTTCTTTTTTAAGGTCAAGTTCTTTTTCGGAATATTTTTGGGCTATATAAGAATCTTCTTTTGGGCTAAATTGTTCTTCGTCTATTCCGTTTATAATTCCAAAAAGGTCTTTTTTTCTCTTTTTAATTTTTTCTTCAAGCCCGAATCCAAATTCGGGGGTTAATATCTCTTTTGCGTAATTCGGACTGACGGTAGTAATAATATCGGCACCTGAAAGTGCGATGCGAAGGCAGTTTATATCGTTTTGAAATTCGGACCCGAGAAAACGGTTTGCGATTTTTGAGTCATAAATTCCTTGATATCCCAAATTATGGATGGTCAGAATTGTTTTGAATTTTAAATTGTTTTTTTTCGCTAAAAAAGGGATGATTCCCGTATGCCAATCGTGGCAATGGATTATGGAAAAGTTTAAAATTTCAGCCGTTTTTATGGCAACTTTTGAAAAAAAGAAAAATCGCTCCGCTTCTTTTTCGCTTCCTTCGGAAGAAGCGTCTTCGGTTAAATAAATGTCTCCTTCAAAATATTTTTCGCTTTCCACTAAAATAAGAGGAACGTTGCTGTTTTCAAGAAATGATTGATGGAGATTAAAAAATCGTTTTTCCCCGTCAAAAAAAATGCTCAATTTTTCTTTAAGCACTTTTGTTTTTTCCTTTTCAATTTTTATTTTTCCGTAAAAGGGAAGAATTACAGAAACGTCCGCGCCTATTTTTTTGAGCGCTTTGGGCAATGACCCGATTACGTCCGCAAGCCCCCCCACTTTTGCGAAAGGCGCGCATTCCGAAGCGGCAAATAAGATTTTATTTTTTAATGCAGATTTCATTATTCAAGGTAATTAAGATATCTTTAATTATTAGTGAGAAAGAGTTTATTGTTTTTTTGTTCATAAAGCGCCGGCCTTCAAGGAAAAAATTCGCATAGTAATAAAACTGGTCAAAAAACGACTTAATTAAAAAGGGATGTATTTTTTTAAATGTTTCGTCAAAGGACAATCCGTTGATTAGGCAGTATTCTTTTAAAAAGGCATTTTGCAATTTTTTTATTTCTTTTTGAGGAATTTCGTTTTTCCATATTCTTTTAGGGAAATCAAAAAAACTAAAAAGCGCGGCAACATCCATTAAAGGGGGGCCGAAACCTGCTCTATCAAAGTCAATTCCAAAAAAATCCCCGCGGTTCACTATTGAATTTCCGGGATAAAAATCATTGTGAATTATCGTTTTTTTAAACTGCCATATTTTATCAATAGAATCAGATTCTTTTTGGGGAGGAAAATATTTTTTAAGCTCGGGGATGTGTTTTTCTATTTTTTTAAAGGTTTTTTTATAGCCGTTTGAGCCGATAAAAGCGGATTTTGGCAATTTTTTTCTCAAAGGGGAAAGATTGTGCAGCCAAGAAAGCCAGGCGGCCGCTTTTTTTAAATATTTTTCTTTTATTTTTTCGTTTTCTTTTTCAAGAGCAAGCACTAAAGGGATTCCGGGAACTTCTTCGTAAAGGAGCAAATTAATATTTTTTAGATAACCAAGTGGCCGGGGAATTTTCGGGCTTTCTTGTGCCGGAATGTTTTTGTAGAGATAATTCATTATTTTCCACACGCCCTCTTTAGAAAAATTAGTTTTTGCTGTTCCTCTGATAATTTTTTCAGAGCCGTCTTCAAATATCAGATTATATTTAATAAGACAGGTTTTTTTAGCCCAAAAAGGGGAAACCTGGTTGATTTTTATTTTTTTTATTTTTCGGCCCCGCTGGTCCGGGAAGAAATAATTTTTCTTTTCCGCGAAAATTTTTTCCGCAAAAGAAGCATCAAGCGATTTAAATATATTTTTAAGCATATTTTACTTTTTATGCTTTTCTCTTTTCGGGTTGGCCCGGTTTTATTTTGTCGTATTTCTCTTTGTATTTATTGAATAATTCGTTTAATTTCGGGTCTATTTGCCTAAATTCTTCGGGCAGTTCGATTCTTAATAGGTTTACCGCGTGAACCAAATCGTAAATATCGTTTTTAGTTTTTAATTTCCAAATAGCGTCTCTCCATAAAATGGCTTTTTCGTAATTTCTGTTTCTTGACGCCCTGAACATCCTTTTTTCAACGAGAGAAATTATTTTTTTGTACACTTCTTCCCCCCCCACCTCAAAAGTTCTTTCTTTAAACGGTATTCTAACCGCTTCTTTGTATTTTCTCGCTAAGTTTTCTATTTTTCCGCTTCTTTGCCACCAAAAAGCGCAAGAAATAATTTTTTCGTAATAGTCCCTTCCTTTTTCCACTTCTTTTTTTGAAATTCCCGGTAGGGATTTTAATGTTTGGAGTATTGTCCAGGCCCCTTTTTCAATCATTTCAATGCTCCACCAGGGTTCTCCCGAAGCCCAGAAAAATTGGTCCGAAGCCATTGCCCGGTCAACTTTTTCGCGAATATTGAGTGATAGATTTTTATCCGATAATTTTAAGAGATAATTAAGAAAACTCCATTGAAGATTATGGACTTTGTTTTTAGGGTCTTTCCATGAGTAAAACTGAATTCCTTTTTCAACGTCTTCGGCCGCCGAAGCCCATGTTCCAGGGATCGGCTCTATCTGTTCAAAGCCCGTTTCAAAAAAATTCGTTATTTCCGAAAAAAATATTTGCTTTACTTTTTTGCCGCTTAAAATTTTTAAGAGAATTTTTTCAAGCCCCGGCCTGTGATGTCCGAAAGTTTCTCCATCCATCGCCGTAAGGAGATATTTTTTTTCTTTTAAATCTTCTTTAACAAGTTCAAGAAATTCTTTTTTACTTCTTATAATGGCGCTCATCAGACAATTAGAAACCCTTCTTTCTCTAAATAGGGGAATAAGATTATTTGAATTTTTTATAATAAAAAGTTTGTCGGACGAAGGTTCTTCTTTCCCTCCTTTATAAGATATTGCGTCAAGAATAATAAAACGATATCCCATTTTTGAAACCGTTTCTCCGACTTTTTTACTGTAAGCCATTTCCGGCGGGAAGAAGCAATGGGGCTGGTAAACATCGCCAAAATATTTTTTGTTTGTTTTGCGATTTTCCTCAACCTGACGGACAATATCCTCTTTTTTTAAGAAAGGCAAAAGAGGATGATATTTGGCGGTTTCGGTAAATTCTAATTTTTTGTTCTGGGCTAATTTTTTAATGTCTTCAATAACATCATTATATCCTTCCCTTATTAAAAGTTCGGTCAAGGCGCCATTTATATTTAAATTTATTTTTGCTCCGGGAGTTAGCAAAAAACCCCTGAAAAGCGGGCGATAGGATTCATTAACCACTCTTTTTAAAATTTCCTTTGATTGGTCAATGGGTTGATAAATGTGTAAAAAATTAACCCAGTACATATATTAGGGATTTTTCTTTT
>VGKE01000039.1 GCA_016867195.1 Candidatus Nealsoniibacteriota bacterium
ACAGAAAAATAGGTGATTTTAAGATAAAAGAAATTTTGGGCTCCCTGGTCAAAATTTTAATAGCCAGTATCTTTATGCTTATTTTTGCTTATTTTATTCGTCAAGCCGCGGTTAACTTTGTTGATATGCAGACGTTCTTGGGAATTTTTATTCAGACCCTATTAACCTGCTTAGTTGGTATTTTGGTTTATTTTTTGAGCACCCTTTTATTAAAATTGCCTGAGGTTAAATCTTTAAAATTAGCTCTTCTTAAACAATTCGCTAAAACCGAATATGACGAATCCGAAATCAATTAAAAGAACCAAAAAACTCGCCAAAAGGGCGATTTTTTGATAGAATTTATTAATGCATATCAAAATCGATCAATCTGGTAAGATTGAGGATACCAGAATAAACACTGCCATTGCTTTTTCTAATGGAAAATCAAAAAGTATTTTAATTGATAGGCGAGAAAAGAGAGAGTTGTAAAAGATTTTTAGACAGAATAATAAAGGGCATGTTTTCATCTTTAAATTATTTGCTATTTTAATTTTCCTTTTAATCAAAGATAATTTACTCGAAATTCAACATATAAGTATTGACCTTGAATATCCGGGTAAGGATTATTTAATTAAAGATTATCTTTTGAGAATGATTAGAGAAAAGCGGTCATTTGATAAAAGAGATATTGTGTTTATGAAAGTGGGCAGAAAAACAAAAGCCCATGAATTAGCTATTAATGTTCACCGAGGCCGCATTCAGCCTAATATTACAGCAAAACAAAAAGCTATTTTACCGTTTATTTAGATAAAAAAACTACCCAGGTCTTGATGAGTGTTTCTCTAAACGATTTTACCCGTTAGATCCACACTCGCCCTGAGTAATTCTATTATCAGTATAGCAAACCCAAAAATCTTGTCAATAGTTATGTATAATATTGTCGTAGTTGAGCATTTAGAAATGTCATACCTTGAAGGAATAATTTAATGGAAAATATTAATAAAAATATCCGCAACTTTTGTATACTAAGCCACATTGACCATGGCAAGTCCACTTTGGCCGACCGGTTTTTGGAATTGACCGGGACCGTTTCTCAAGGAAAAATGAGTCCTCAATTTCTGGACACAATGGACCTGGAAAGGGAAAGAGGAATCACCATAAAAATGCAACCGGTTAGAATGGAATATAAAGGTCATATTTTAAACCTGATTGATACTCCGGGCCATGTGGATTTTTCTTATGAGGTTTCTCGTTCCTTGGCCGCGGTGGAAGGAGTGGTGCTTTTGGTTGACGCTTCAAAGGGTATTCAAGCCCAGACCTTGGCCAACCTGGAATTGGCCAAGAAACAAAATTTAGTGATAATTCCGGCAGTTAATAAAATTGACCTTATCCATTCCAGGGTAGAAGAAACCGTTCAAGAAATGGCAGGGCTTTTGAAAATTGCTCAAGAAGATATTCTAAAAATATCAGCCAAAAACGGCACCAATATTGAGCAAGCTTTAGAAGCAATTATTAATAAAATTCCCTCACCCTCTCAATCCCGCCTATTTTTTAGAAAGGGCGGGATTTGGGAGGGCAAGACAGAACAGGAAATTCAAAAACAGTTTCGAGCCTTAATTTTTGACTCTGATTATAATGACTATCAGGGGGTAATTGCTTATGTCCGGATTGTTGAGGGCGAAATTGAGAAAAGTGAAAAAATAAAACTTCTGGCCACCGAGACCTTAGGAGAAGTAAAAGAATTGGGCTATTTTAAACCTGAATTTTTTCCTCAAAAAAAACTTTCAGCCGGTGAAATTGGTTACATTGCTACCGGGATTAAAGAGCCGGGCAGGGTGCGTGTCGGCGATACAATAGTTCAGTGCCAGGAACTAGTCCGTGGTACTGAAATTATAAAGCCCCTGCCGGGTTATCAAGAGCCAAAGCCAATGGTCTTTGCCAGTTTATATCCGGAAAATCCAGCTGATTTTGATTTGTTTAAAAAAGCGTTATCTAAATTAAAATTAAGCGACCCTTCTTTAATTTTTGAGATGGAGTCAAAAGAAGCCCTGGGCAGGGGATTTCGCTGCGGTTTTTTAGGAACCTTGCACGCAGAAATTATTTCCGAGCGGTTGAAGCGGGAGTTTGATTTAAATCTAATAATTTCTTCGGCCTCGGTGATTTATAAAGTAAATGGAGAATTTATTCACTCGGTTTCTGATTGGCCTGAGGGGCCGGAAAATATTGAAGAGCCCTGGTTTTTTTTAGAAGTGGTAACACCGGGTAAATATCTTGGCAAGATATTTGAGAGCGTAAAAGGAAACTATATCGGAACCAAATATCTCGGCAAGGAAAAAATTATTTTAACCTATGAAATTCCTCTCAGGGAAATCATTGCCAATCTTTATGATAAAATAAAATCCCTGAGTCAGGGTTTTGCTTCAATGAATTATAAATTCTTAGAATATAGAAAAGGGGATTTGGTAAAAATGGACGTTTTAATTGCCGGAGAAAAAGAAAGCGCTTTTTCCAGGATTGTTCCCAGGATAAATATTTTCCAGGAAGGAAGATCTCTGGTGGAAAAATTAAAACAGGTCATTCCTGCCCAGCAGTTTTCAGTTGCCCTACAGGCAGCGGTTGGTGGCAAGGTTATTGCCCGGGAAACAATTAAAGCGAAGAGGAAAGATGTTACTGGATATCTTTACGGAGGGGATTACACTCGGAAAAGAAAACTTTTGGAAAAACAGAAAAAAGGGAAAAAATTATTGAAAGAAAAAGGGATGGTTCACATTCCCCCTGAGACCTATCTCAATGTCTTCCGCAGTTAAATGAAATATGTTAAAATAGGGGAGCGAAGAGCAGGGAAATCATACTTAAGACGACCAAAGATATAAGGATAATCCAGATTACTCTAAAGGCTGTTTTAAATTTCATGTTTTTGGTTCATTAGATTTTGACGCGTTTTTGACGTTGCACTTCTGATTTTATGGTAGCAAAGTTTAAAAAAAAGAGAAAGAGGAGGGCGGGGCATAATATCATTTTCCCGATTTTTTTAGCGGCCGGATTTATTTTAATTATCGGATTTTTATTTTTTAATAATTGGAGAATTAATAGAAGAAGGGCGGAACTTACCGCTAGAATAGATAATTTAAGGAAAGAAATCGCGATTTTGGAACAAAAGAACAAAGAACTGAAAGAAGATATTTCTCAAGCCGCAACCGAAAATGAAGAATACGCTGAAGAGTATTTAGAAAGAGTGGCAAGGGAGCAGCTTGGCCTAAAGGCGCCGGGTGAAGAGGTGGTAGTGATTAGCAGGGAAGAAAGGACAGGAGAAGAACCCGGGTTGAGGGAGGAGAAGGGTTTTTGGAATCCCAGCGGTTGGTTGCAGAAGTTTAAAAGCATTTTTAAGAAATAATAAGTCGTAATGTTGCGGGTATGGTTCAGTGGCAGAACATATCCTTCCCAAGGATATGACACGGGTTCGATTCCCGTTACCCGCTTATTTGCCAGTGCAGATTAATGGTAAAGCAACCCTGCCCTTTTTGCCCCTTTAGCTTAGTGGTAAAGCAATGGTTTCGTAAACCATAGACGTCAGTTCGATTCTGACAGGGGGCTCTTAGATAAAAGGGCGGGCCAGGTCGTGGGTTCGAATCCCTCTGCTGGCTCAAAAGAAATAACAGGGCAAGGGCGGGCTTTTGACCCCGCACCTTTAGTGGACTGATTTTATCAATCCCGCACCTTATGTTATCTCATCGGCTACCTAACGCCGTGACTCCCCTCGTTTAAGGAAGCTTGGCCAAGGTTCTCGCAATCTCCGCGCCCATTGGGCATCAGGGGGTGGTCTGATAACACACGTAATAAGGGCACCGTGTGGTCAGCCACCCTTTTTTATTTTGATTTATATTTCAAAATATGATAAACTGGAATAATTAATGCCATTAGATATGGAAGATTATAAAATTAAAATTGAGGACTTAGAAAAACGGTTCTATCATCTGATGGACTGTCTTTGACATTGTTGGCAAAGAGAAAAAATTAAGAGAACTGGAAAAAGAGGTCCGGGCGCCAGATTTTTGGAAAAATCAAAAGAGGGCGATAGGGGTTAATCAGGAAATTGCCGACCTGAGACAAGAGATTGATATTTTGAAAAATATTAAACAAGAAATTGACGATATTAAAAAATTGAAAGAAATAGAGGTTGACGATATAGAAAAGGGGCTTAATTCAAAGA
This sequence comes from Candidatus Nealsoniibacteriota bacterium, assembly GCA_016867195.1. GTDB lineage: Bacteria > Patescibacteriota > Minisyncoccia > Minisyncoccales > GWA2-38-27 > VGKE01. The sequence goes on from VGKE01000039.1 coordinate 4,190, forward strand.
AAAGGAGCTTAGTTCAAAGGATTGAGGCAGAGGAAATCAAGGTTTTTCTTTCCGGGAAATACGACAGAAATAACGTTATATTGGAATTATATTCCGGAGCCGGGGGAGTGGACGCCCAGGACTGGGCAACAATATTATTAAGAATGTATCAGAGATATTGCGATAGAAAAGGGTTTCAGATAAAGATTATTCATCAGTCATTTGGCGAAGGAGGCGGGCCCGAGGGAAGAATCGGAACAAAATCAGCAACCTTAGAAATCAAAGGAAATTATGCTTACGGATTTTTAAAAAAAGAAACCGGGGTTCATCGCTTAGTTCGTCAATCGCCTTTTTCTGCCAAGAAATTGCGGCATACCTCTTTTGCTTTAGTTGAAATTTTGCCTGAAATTGGTAAAAAAGAACAAGGGGAGATTAAAGTTAATTCAGATGATTTGAAATTAGAGACCTTTCGGGCCTCTGGACCGGGCGGTCAATATGTTAATAAACGAGAATCAGCTGTTCGTATTACTCATTTACCAAGCGGTATTGTTGTAAGTTCCCAGTCAGAAAGATTGCAAGGAACAAACAGGGAAAAAGCAATGGAAATTTTATATTCCAAACTTTATCAATTAAAAGAAGCAGAGCAAGAAAAGGAATTAAAAGAGATTAAGGGTAAAACGGTCTCGGCTGACTGGGGTAACCAAATCAGGTCCTATGTTTTGCATCCTTATAAGATGGTCAAGGACCTGAGAACCGGGGTTGAGAGTTCAGATGTAGAGGCCGTGTTAGATGGAGAATTAGACGAATTTGTTGAGGCCGAAATTAAAAATTC
>VGKE01000040.1 GCA_016867195.1 Candidatus Nealsoniibacteriota bacterium
TTAAGAAAGTATTCAAAATCTTCTTCATCTTTAAAAACTTCTTGACGATTATTTCCTCTATTAAGAATATGAAATGGTATATTAGGAGTAGTAATTCTTAGGGGTCTGGGCATTAAGCCATTATATTAAAAATTCAGAGTTGACACTATTTTAAAACATACGGTGCTTCAAGCCTCTAAGAGCCTCTAAGTGTTCTAATTTGCTCCGCGGGTAGGATTCGAACCTACAACCTGGGGATTAACAGTCCCTCGCTCTACCGTTGAGCTACCGCGGAATGATTGTCTTTAATTCTATCAAATTTTTTTTAAAAATCAATAAAAATCAATATCCTTTTAGTTTCTTCAGTTTCTCGTGCTGGCGGATTTTTTCCAGGGCCTTGGCTTCAATCTGACGGATTCTCTCGCGAGTGACCTTAAAGATCTCGCCGACCTCTTCTAAGGTATGGGTATATCCATCATTTAAACCAAATCTCATTGCTAAAATCTTTTGCTCCCTGGGATTTAAATCAACTAAAATTTCTTTAAGACGGCCCTTGAGCAAACTCCTGGCCGCCTCCAGAAAAGGCGGAATTGTTTTTTCGTCTTCAATAAATTCGGCCAAAACACTATCATCTTCATCGTCGCCCACTGGCATTTCTAAAGAAACGGTTTCTTGAGAAATCTTCCTGATATGGTGAACCTTGGACACTTCAACGCCCATCTCAGCCGCTATCTCTTCCGGCAAGGGCTCCCGGCCTAAATCCTGCAAAAGACGACGCCTTACTTTGGTGTATTTAGAAATTGTCTCAACCATATGTACGGGGATTCTAATTGTCCTTGCCTGGTCGGCCAATGCCCTGGTAACTGCCTGCCTTATCCACCAGGTGGCATAAGTGGAAAACTTATAACCCCTTCTCCAATCAAACTTCTCTACCGCCCTTCTCAGGCCAATGTTTCCTTCTTGAATTAAATCCAGCAAGGTCAAGTTTGACGATTTTCCGATGTATCTTTTGGCAATGGAAACCACCAGACGCAAATTAGCTCTCATCAATTTATTCATTGCCTCTTTATCGCCCTTCTCAATCTTCCGGGCTAAATCCTTCTCCTGCTCGGCGGTCAAAAAAGGAACCCTTCCGATTTCTTTTAAATAAAGCTGGATAGGGTCTATTTTTGTCTGCCCCATTGGTTTTGCTGATCGATCGGATTTTTTTGATTTTTCTTCAATTTCTAAAAAATCTCCCGGCTCTTTAATTTCAATTCCCTCCTGCTCTAACTTATCATAAATGTTTTCCAGTCCCGGAATATCTTTCTCTATTCCCGGGAAAAAATGTAAAATTTCCGAGGCGGTAACAAAACCCCGCTCTTTTCCCTTGTTAAACAGAATTTGAAGTTTTTCCGGGTTAAAAATCTTTTTCTTAAAAAGAGGACTCTTTTTCTTTTTTGTTTTTTTCTTCTTGGCCGATTTTTTTCTTTTTTTATTTTTTTTCATATCTCTAAAATCTCCAGGTCGCCTCGCGACTTGGTGACCTGGTTAAATTGTTGAATTAATTCTTGAATCCTCTCGGGGTTTTTTCCCTCCTCTGCTTTTTTAATCTCTTTAGAAATATTATTCAACTTGTCTCTGATAATTACCGACTTAACGGCTCTCAGACAATCTTGAAATTCTTTTTTAGCATCAACAATATTCTCAATTTCCGCCTTAAGGGAAAGTTCGTTGATTTTATTTTTAATCCCCTCTTCGATAACATTATTGTCCTGGAAGCAGTCAATAATTTTTCTGGTTGAGGGGGAAAATAATTTTAAATCCTCGGCAAGAATCAGATTAAAAATCTCAGGATATTTACGTATCAAAACCAATAACCTCTCTTCTAAAATCTCTTTTCTCGTCTTCTCCGGGGGAACCGACTCCCTGGCTGGCCGATTAATTTCCTGACCCTCAAAAAAATTCTCTGGCTGATTTTTTACTTTTTTAAGTTCCTCTAAAACATCTTCTTCTTTCACTGCCAGGACCCTGGCTAAGTCCTGAATCCAAACGCTCTGTTCTATTTTATTGGGAATTCTTTTAATAACAGGCAAGATAACCCGGGAAATTTCTTTTTTCCCCTCTAATTTATTTTTATCAAATCGGGAAAGAGTATTTTCAAAATAAAAACCATGAATTGATTTTGCTTGAGTTAGAAAATCCTGCCACTGACCTGGATTCTGAAAAATAATATCAGCCGGATCTTTCCCATCGGGCATAATAATCACCTTTATATTAAAACCCCGGGCTTGAGCCCTGTCAATTCCTCTCTTGGTTGCTGAATCGCCAGCCAAATCCATATCAAAAGCAGTTAAAAGATTATCTGAGTAACGTTTGAGAATATTTAACTGCTCAAAACTAAGGGCAGTCCCGGAAGTAGCCGCCACATTTTCAAAACCGGCTTGATTAAGCATTATAACATCAATATAGCCCTCTACTAAAATACAAGCATCTTGTTTTCTAATTGCCAGCCCGGCTTTATTTAAACCGTATAAAACCCGTCTTTTGTCATAAACAAGGGTATTGGGAATATTAATGTACTTTGCCTCTTCCTGACCGTCGGGTCGTTGACTCTGGCGAAAAATTCTTCCTCCAAAACCAATAACCCGGGAATTAAAATCAAAAACAGGGAAAATAATTCTTGCCCGAAATCTGTCATAGGTATGAAAATTATTAAGGGTTTTCTCGGTTTTTCTTTCTACGGCAAGACCTGCTTTAACTATTTCTTCTCTTTTATAACTTTTGCTGACCAAAAAATCCGACAAGCCCTGCCAGACATCAGGAGCATAGCCCAAGCGCCATTTATCAAGGGTCTCTTCTTTCAAGCCCCGACCTAAAAGATATTTCTTTGCCTCCTTACCGGCCAAACTATCTCTTAATTGTTTTTCAAAAAAACAGGTTGCTAATTCACAAATCTCGTAAAGTCGCTGCCTTTCAGTTTTCAGTTTTGGGTCCTGTTTTTTTAATTCCACGCCGGCCTTTTGGGCCAGAAGACGCAAGGCGTCTCCGAATTCTATCCCCTCTATTTTCATTACAAACTTAAAAATATCACCGCCTTCACCGCACGAACCAAAACAATGCCAGATCTGACGAGCCGGCGAAACAAAAAAAGAAGGGGTTTTTTCCGAATGAAAGGGACAAACTGCCCGAAAATTTGCCCCGGCTTTCTGGAGTTTAATATAACTCCGGATAACCTCAACAATATCCAGACGATTTTTAATTTCCTCAATAGGTGAACCGAGCATATATTATATTATTATATCTAAAGTTATCATACCATAATTCCCCATCAGGGGCAATTTTTTAAAAAATAAATAACCCCCGTTTTACTCAGCTAAAGATTGACAAAGGTATTATTCAAGGTAGAATAGAGGCATATATGGTTAATAATAAAAAACTAAGAATCTTATTTGTGGCCAGCGAAGCCGCTCCTTTTGCCAAGGCCGGCGGATTAGGCGACGTTGTTTATTCCTTGTCTTTATCTCTGAAAAAATTAGGTCAGGATGCCCGTATAATGCTCCCCCGTTATGCCAGCATTGACCCAAAAAAAGTTAAAATGAAAATGGAGTTAAGGGGCTTAAAAGTGCCGACTGATCAACCGGGGGATTATCCTTTTTTAATCTGTAATGTCAAAAAAAGTCAGGAGGAGAATAAAACGGTTATTCCTACTTATTTCCTGGAAAATATGGAATATTACGAGAAAAGAGCCAATGTCTACGGTTATTCTGATGACCATATCCGCTGGATTTTACTCTGCCGGGGAGTTCTGGAATTCTTAAAATTTTCTAATTGGAAGCCCAATATTATTGTTGCCTCGGACTGGCAAACCGGTCTTATTCCCAACTATTTAAAAACCACTTATGAAAAAGACCCCGTTCTTTCAAAAATAGGAATTATTTTTGCTATCCACAATCTTCAATATCAGGGAATGTGTGATTTTAAATTTGTTCAGGAGAGCGAACGGGACTCGGGAAAAGAACCGATTCCTGATTTTTTTAATCCCCGTTTAGCAAAATTAAACTGGATTTTAAGGGGGGTTATTTACAGCGACATCGTTACCACTGTTTCTCCGACATATTCAAAAGAAATTTTAACCCCGGAATACAGCGAGGGATTGGATAAAATTTTTAACGAAAACCGGGGAAAAATTTTCGGGATTTTAAACGGAATTGACTACGAAGAAAACAATCCGGAAAAATCGCCCCACCTCCCGATTAAATATGACATTAAAAATCTCGGCAAAAGAAAAGAAAATAAAATTTTTCTTCAAAAAAAGTTTGGACTGCCGGAAAACGGTAAAAATTTCCTTCTGACCATAATATCCCGACTGACCGACCAAAAGGGGATTGAGTTATTAGAACAAATCATTGACTCTCTTTTCAAAAATTTACCCATCCAATTAATCTGCTTAGGGGATGGGGAATCAAGATATAAAGAAATGCTTAAAAAGGCCTCGGAAAAATTCCCGGATAAAATCAGGTATTTATTTGAATTTGACCCCCAACTGCCCCACCTGATGTTCGGCGGAGCAGACGCTCTTTTAATGCCTTCTAAATTTGAGCCCTGCGGCATTACTCAAATCCAGGCCATGAGATACGGTTGTGTACCTATTGTCAGGAAAACCGGCGGCCTGAGCGATACAGTCCAGGATTTTAATCCCTTAAAAAACGAAGGAGACGGTTTTGTTTTTGTCAATTACGAACCACTGGACCTATTAATCGCCATTGCTCGCGCCTACACCTGTTACAACTTCACCGCCCAATGGAAACAATTAATTAAAAGGGTTATGAAAAAGGACTTTTCCTGGAAAAAATCAGCCAAAGAGTATTTAGCTATTTTCCAACAACTGTCGCAAAAGAAAAATCCCTAACCCTAATATATGTACTGGGTTAATTTTTTACACATTTATCAACCCATTGACCAATCAAAGGAAATTTTAAAAAGAGTGGTTAATGAATCCTATCGCCCGCTTTTCAGGGGTTTTTTGCTAACTCCC
>VGKE01000041.1 GCA_016867195.1 Candidatus Nealsoniibacteriota bacterium
AAGGGCAAGGGCAAGGGCAAGGGCAAGGGCAAGGGCAAGGGCAAGGGCAAGATGTAGGGGATGGGTCTCCCAGCCCTGAGGAAGAGGGCGAGGAGACCTCGCCCCTACAACCCGAAGTTATTTTTGAATTAGAGCCAATTCAGGCAACGCTTGTTTTTGCTTTAAATTGGACAGCGACTTATCCTATGGACAGCGTGACACCCAGTAGAATAGATGGATTTCACCTTAAATACCAGATTCCGGGCCTGGAAACGGTTTCTCCGGATAATAAAGATGGTATTGCTCTCTGGTATCAAGGAGATAATGAAGAGTGGCAGGATTGGTTAATAGGCGATATTTTAGAATTAGGGTCGGACAAAGAAAAACTTCTTGTCTTAGGTCAAGATGGATATACTTATAATTTTCAACTTCGAGCTAGAGATAAAGTTGGTAATTTTAGCCAATGGCAAGAGGCATCTACTACAATCAATATACCAGAGCAAGGGCCGCCAGTTGTTTTTGAATCGGTCTGGCCAATGTCCCAGCGCGACGCTCAACGCACTGGACGAAGTTCTTTTATTGGCCCGGCTATCTCCTCGGGGCCAGAATTATCAATATTCATTGAAAGAGAAGGGCTTGGTCCACCAGTTATCGGCTCTGATGGGACAATTTATTTAAAAACAGGACAAGGGTTTTCAGCGCTTAATTATGATGCCAGTCAAAAATGGGTTTATGAACTTAATTCTATCTTTGGCGCGCCAGGCCTCTGGGAGCCAGACAAAGCGGTTTATGTTTTTTCTCAAGACCAGGGTATTTCCGCTCTTGACATTAAAGACGGAACCTTAAAATGGAAAAAAGACTTTAATATTCTTATCAACCAAAATCCCATTATTGGAGACGATGGTAAAATATATTTTATTACCGAGGATTCGGGATTAGTTGTTCTTGATAGCAATGGCGAGTTGGCCTGGGTTTATGATTTTGGCCCTATTTCTGAACCGGTTTCCAACTTAGCCATTGACCAGGAAGGAAATATTTATTTTGGTTACGGCGATACTCTTTTTGCAATAAATTCCCAGGGTGAAAAATGGCAAAGGACTTTTGAAGAGAAGTGTAAGTATTATCATTGCGCTTCTGAAGTGCGCGAAATTTCCATTGCCAATGATGGGACAATTTATGTTTTAGTGGCTCGGGAAAGCGATTTTGTAAGTATGACTGACGCCGATGTTTTGAATTGCATTCATACTTTTAATCCTGAAGACCCTGGTCCAGAACAAGAAAAATGGTCAACCTGCTGGAGATTTTCTTTAATTCCTGTCCCAATTTCTTCTCAGGGCAATATCTATCTTGCTGTAAGCGCGCATGATTTTACCGCTACTTTAAAAACCAGGATTAGTGGTTACGATGCTTATGGTAATGATATAGTAAATTGGCAGTCGCCCGTCTGGGGAAGTATGGGTCGGGTTAACTCAATGATTTTAGATAAAGAAGAGAATCTCTACGCTCTTTTGAGTTCTTATGATAATACTGTTAAAGCCCTAAATTCAAGCGGAGAGGAAAAATGGTCAATTGTATTAGGCAAGGATGTGGGTTCAATATTTTCTCTTATTTTGAGTAAGGATAATGACTTGTTTATCCCTACTGAGAAAAAACTTTTTGTAATAAAATAGGCGTAATTGACCTTTTGTTTTGAATGAGTATAATATGGTATTAAGGATAGGGGAGGAATGTCCTTTAGTTGGTATGGATAAACAAGAAATTATTGATTTGACCAATAAGATTTATAAACTGACCCTGCTTTTTCCAAAGAAAGAGCCCTTGAGATATAAAATAAGAGAGAAGGCAGATGAGATTTTAGAGAATTTTATTGTTTTAGACAATAGAAATAGTAAAAACGACCTGATTTTTGAACTTAAGAATGATTTAGAAGTGCTTGATAGTTATTTTGAAGTGGCAAAATGGCAAAATTGGGTAAGTTATTTTGATGTTTTAGCAATCCAGGAAAATTATGCTAAGATGGGGGATAATTTAAAGACAGAAGGAGAAGAAAAAAGTTTAAAAATAGAGTTTCCTGCTAAAGTTAGCGAAGAACAGTTCTCCGCGGATAAGACCCTTGTGGCTAATAATAAATTGGATAGCAGGAAGGAAAGGATATTAGAAGTTTTAAAAGAAATGGGCCGGGTTCAGGTTTATCAGGTTAAAGAGATTTTCCCTGAGGTTTCTAAAAGAACCCTGCGAAGGGATTTTGAGAAACTGCTTAAACAGGGTTTGGTTGAACGGATTGGCGAAAGAAACGAAACATTTTATCAGTTAGCAGTTTAGCAGGGTCTGGCCCGGGTTAGACCTTAATGGATAGGACAAAGTGTCCTAGGGAAGATAGGACAAGTTTTAGATCTATTAGAAACTTAATTTCCAAAAAAAGTTTCCAAAAATTAAGAGATGAATAAAGCCCAAAAACTTTTCAGTCAAATATACGATAACCATATTGACCGAATCTATCGGTTTATTTTCTTTAAGGTGAATTCCCGGGAAATAGCCGAGGACTTATGCTCAGAGACCTTTTTACGTTGCTGGGAAAAGTTTAAAAATAATCATCAAGAGATTGAAAATCCCCCGGCCTTTCTGTATCGGATTGCCCGTAATTTAGTTACTGACCATTATCGGGAAAAAGCCAAAGCCCAGTTTGTTTCAATTGATTGCGCGCCTATTATTGACCCAAGAAATGATTTAGAGGAAAAAGTCCTGTTAAATTCTGATTTAGAAACAATCAAAGCAAACTTAGCCGGACTTAAAGATGAATACCAGGAGGTAATAATCTGGCGATACATAGACGATTTGCCAATTTCAGAGATTGCCAAAATTCTTGATAAATCAGAGGGAGCGGTCAGGGTAACGCTCCACCGGGCTTTAAACAATCTTAGAAATCGGATATCCGATAGCTCTTTGCAGTTAGACTGTAACAAAATACCCAGAAATTCGTCATAATAATATATGACGGAAAAAGAACTCATTGCCAAACTGAAAGAGTTGCGGCAAATAAAACCCAAGGAAAATTGGGTGTTTTTAACCAAGCAAGAGATTTTAAAGAGCAGAGACCAGGTTTCTGAGGGTTTTGGTTTTGGGGAGGCCTTGGATTGGCTCAGGGTTATTTTTCAGTACAAATACGCTTTTTCTTCTTTAATAGTAATTTTGGTTTTGTTCGGACTTTTTGGTTTTAGCCAGAATTCTTTGCCCGGCGATTATCTTTATTCTCTAAGAAAACTCAGCGAAAAGAGCCAGGCGGTTTTTATCCCGGAAAAAGAGCAATCAAGACACGATTTAAATATTGCCAGCAGGCGGTTAGAGGACTTGGTAAGGGTGGCAGAAACAAAATCATCTAAGAATTTAGCGCCGGCAATTAATGAATTTCAGGCAAGTGTTCAAAAAGCGGCCGAGAGTTTGGCAAAGGCAGAAACAGAAAAAGACCCTAAGGTTGTTCAAGAAATTGCCTTGGAAATTAAAAAATTAGAGCAGGGGACCGAGCAGGCGAAGTCATTGGGTGTGGTTTTTGAAAAAGAAGAAGTTGTTGAGGGATTGAAACAAAACAGGGTCTATGTTGAAAATTTAATTTCTGATTTAAAAACCAGAATTTTAACAGAAGAACAGGAAGAAGTTCTTAATACAGCAGAGGGGTTAATTGAGCAAAAAAAATATTCAGAAGCGCTGGAATTACTTCTAAAAGAATTTAATAAACCGGCTGATGATGTAGAATTAGAAGAAGGAGGAGAGGAAGAAGAGATAACAGAGGAAGAGGAGGCAATAGAAGAAGATGATAAAGACGATGAAAAAGAGGGAGAAACAGAAGATGCAAAAGAAGAGTTGAGATAAAAAAATTTAAAATTGGAAAGCCGTTTGGTTCCTTTTGAATGTCGCCTTTAGGCACATTAAATCAAAGATCTTTATATCCAAAAGGCGCTAAGAATGGTCGACAACCGGCTAATAAATTATAAAATTAATTCACCCTGTTAAATCCGCCAATGGCGGTGCGGCAAAGCCGCAATTTAACAGGGTAAAAATAGAAATTCATGAAACAGAAAATATTTGCGATTATTGCCAGTATTGCCTTAATGGCTCCAACCTCAGTTGGCGCTTTGACAGCTGAAGACCTCCAGGCGCAGATTAACGATTTGTTGGCTCAATTGGGTACTTTGCAAACCCAGTTAGCCGCTTCGACAGGCACTCCGGCAACCGGCACACCGGCTGCTTGCGTTGGCGTAACATTTACCGTGAACCTTACAATAGGTTCAACCGGTGCTGATGTTAAATGCTTACAGGCATTGTTAAACACTGATGCCGCAACCAAGGTTGCTGTTACCGGAGCCGGCTCTCCCGGAAACGAGACAACCACTTTTGGTCCTTTGACCAAAACAGCGGTTGTTAAGTTCCAGCAAAAGTATGCTTCTGAGGTATTGACTCCATTAGGATTAACAGCTGGGACAGGTTTTGTCGGCTCAGCCACCAGAACCAAGTTAAATGCAATTTTAACCGCTAGTGTGCCGACAACTCCAACAACTCCAACAACTCCGACAACTCCGACAACTCCGACAACTCCGACAACTCCGACAACTCCGACAACTCCGACACCAGTCGTTGAACCTTCAGAGGGCAGTTTTACCGCCATAATAGCGGCAGCTCCCGCGTCTAACGCCAGCGTTACAACCTTAACTAATGTTCCTATTTACGGAATACAGTTCAAGGCCATTGGCTCTAATATAAAAATTGATAGATTAGATCTTCAAGCAGCCGCAACCGTACCGGCGACCGGCGAAACTGTTCATCCTGCCACTTTAATTAAAGGAATTTCAGTTTATGACGGAACCACTTTATTAACGGAAAAAATCATTACCGTTGCCGACGTTTTGAAAGATTCCAGCGGCACTTACTATATCCGGATTACGGGAATTGGCTTTAATGTTCCCAAGGGCGAAACAAAAGTCCTGACAGTAAGGGCTGATTTCTATACCCT
>VGKE01000042.1 GCA_016867195.1 Candidatus Nealsoniibacteriota bacterium
CACCGGAAACAAGAACTAATCCGGTTTGTTAATTACTACAATACCGTGAAACCACACAAAGGCATTAATAATCTGACCCCTATGGAGAAATTAATCAATTATTTTTATCCCAAAGAACTGTAAACAACGCGTCTATTTCTTACAAATAAAGTTGATGATTTAATCAGATAATTTTAAGTTTAATAATATGGAAAAATCAAAAATTGCATTTTTTGAAACTGAACAATGGGAAGCGGACTATTTAAAGTCCCGATTAAAAGGTTTTGATTTATTGTTTTCTGAAGATAAATTAAACCCGCAGAATTTAAAAGAAGTTTTAGATGTTAATATCCTATCTCCCTTTATCTATTCTCTGGTAGACGGAGAAATCGTTAACTCCTTAAAATCTCTAAAGTATATCGCGACCCGTTCAACCGGTTTTGACCACATTGATTTAAAAATTTGTCGGCAAAGAAATATATTAGTTTCAAATGTTCCGACTTATGGAGAAAATACTGTTGCCGAACATACTTTCGCCTTAATTTTAGCATTATCGAGAAAAATTTATCATTCATTAGAACGGGCGAAAAAAGGAGATTTTTCTCTGGAAGATTTAAGGGGTTTTGATTTGAAAGGAAAGTCCTTGGGAATAGTAGGGATTGGTAATATTGGCCAGCATGTCGCGAGAATAGCCAAGGGATTTGAAATGGATATTTTGGCATATGATATTCACAAAAATAAAAAACTTGCCAAAGAAATTGGCTTTAAATATGCCCCATTAGGTTTTTTGTTTAAAAATTCCGATATTATCACTTTACATGTACCTTATAATAAGGCAACTCATCACTTAATAAATTTGAAAACCTTAAAGTCGTTCAAAAAGGGATGTTATTTAATAAATACAGCTAGAGGAGGAATTTGTGATACTACCGCTTTATTAGAAGGGTTAAAACAAGAAATATTCGCAGGTTTAGGTTTAGATGTGCTTGAAGAAGAATGTTTTATTAAAGAAGAAAGGGAGCTTTTAACCTCGGCTTTTAAAAAAACCTGCGACTTGAAAACGGCCTTAGAAAATCACATTTTGATTAACCAACCAAATGTGATTATTACCCCCCACAATGCTTTTAACAGCCGGGAGGCGTTAACTAGAATTTTAGATACCACAATTGAAAATATAAGAGCCTATTGGAAGGGCAGACCAATGAATTTAATTAAATAAAAATATAAAGCAAAAAAAATTAAAAAACTTACCGATAACGGAGCGTATCTTGACTCACTCTTGGTTAAGCATAACTTTTAAAACTAAATCAGTTATGTCAACATTGGCTGATTTTTGTTTGATAGTATTTGCTAAGTAGGTTTTGAAAAATTTCTTTTTAACCCTTGAAATGCCAGAAGGCAAAACGCCGTGACTGGCTAAAAGAATTACTTTTTCAGCCCCGGCCTTTTTTAGGATATTGTAAAAACTTAAGACAGTTCCGCCGGTCTCAATAATATCGTCAACCACCCCAATTGTTTTCCGCTTTAATCTCAGTTTAGGAGAAAAATATTTTACCCGGAAAGAATCAAGACGTTCTTTTTTTATTCCAGAGAATCCGGTTCTCCTTACCCCTCCCTCGTCAGGCGATAAAAATAAAATATCTTTACCAATATCTTTCTCAGTTCTTTTTATTAAAAGAGGGGCCAGAGAAATGCTTTTTATTGGATATTTTTTAACCCATTTCTGGCCGCCAAAATGAGGGTCAATAATATAGATTTTTTTAACCCTGTAGTAATTCACGAGTTTCTCAATCAAGTTTTCAGCCACATTTGTTTCCCCCTTCTCAAAGACCTTATCTTGCATGCCGTAAGGAAAATAGGTAAAAAAGACCTCTGGCTTTATGCTATTGTCTCTCAAAATCTGTAAAATTAATTCTAATTCTATTAAACCCTGGTTCGGCTTTGGAGATCCGGAATGTAAAACAATAACTCTCTTTTTCTTTATTCTGCCCGCTCTGGAAATTTTCATATAGATTTCGCCGTCAGGAAAACACCCCCTTCCCTCCCGGTTTTTTTCAGGAAAAATAATCCTTAATTTATTCTCCCTTGCCTTAATTCCTTCAATTAAATGCTCGGTTGTTGAAGTTGGAATAAGATAAACCATTGTCTTATCTTACCCCGTTAGAGGCGATAGGGCAAGAATAAGGCATAAAAAAATTTATCAGAGTTTGGTAAAAATTTTACAAAATCAAAAAAATTTGTTAAATTTTAATTAATGGAGATAAATCCGGCAATTGACATTATTAAAGGAAAATGCGTCCGTCTAGTAAGGGGGAAATTCGGTTCAGAAAAAATTTACAGTTCAGACCCTCTTAAAATTGCTCAAACTTTTCAAAGGGCTGGTTTAAAAAGATTGCACCTAATTGATTTAGAAGGGGCTGAAAAGGGAAAAATAAAAAATTGGGAAACAATCAAGAAAATTGCCCAAAATACCCATCTTTTAATTGAATTTGGCGGAGGAATTAGAAGTGAGGGGGATATAAAAAAACTTTTAGACATAGGGATAAATAAAGTAATCTTGGGGAGTTTGGTTTTAAGAGAACCGGAAAAATTTAAAAAATTCTTAAGAAAATTTAAAGGAAGAATCATTGTTGGCGTTGACGTAAAAAGGGGTGGAATTTACTATCACGGCTGGCAGAAAAAATCTAAAAAGGGTCTTAATTCTTTTTTAAAGGACCTGGCTGATTTAAAGGTAAAAACAATAATCTGTACCGATATTGAAAGAGACGGCGCATTAAAGGGTCCGAATCTTTCTTTGTATAAAAAATTGCTCAAAAAATTCCCGAATTTTGAAATAGTCGCCGCTGGAGGGATAAAATCTGAACAGGACTTAAAAAAACTTTCAAAAATCGGCCTATCCGGAGCGGTTATCGGCAAAGCGATTTACGAACGCAAAATCTCATTAAAGGAATTAAAATCTATGGAGCCCAAAAAAATCATTCCTTGCCTTGACTGCAAGTTTGTGGGGGGAAAATGGAAAGTTGTTAAAGGAATAAAATTTGATAATCTAAAATTAACCGGAGATCCTCTTAAATTGGCTAAAAAATACTCGGAAGAAGGGGCTGATGAGTTAGTCATACTTGATATTTCCGCTTCCCAGGAAAACAGAAAACCATTCTTTAATTTGGTAAAAGGGGTCTCAAAAATAATTAAAATTCCTCTGATTGCCGGTGGCGGGATTTCAACCTTATCTGATATAGAAAAATTATTGAAAGCCGGGGCTGCCAAGATATCTTTAAATACTTCAATTGTTAAAAATCCGGAATTTCTGAGCCAGGCGGTTAAAAAATTCGGTTCTTCAAAAATCATAGCAGCCATTGACACAAAAAAGCGCGGGAACTTCTGGATGGTTTGTATTTTGGGCGGAACAAAAGAAACAAAACTAAATGCGATTAAATGGGCGAAAAAAGTGGAAGAAAAAGGAGCCGGAGGATTACTGCCAACTTCAAAAGATAAAGATGGGGCTAAAAATGGTTATGACATTGAACTTTTAAAAAAATTGAAAGAAAATGTTTCAATCCCGATTATTGCCTCGGGCGGGGCCGGGAAAAAAGAACATTTTTTTGAGGCCTTTAAAAAAGGAGGGGCCGATGCCGCTTTGGCCGCTTCTCTTTTCCACTTCAAAGAACTTACAATAAAGGACTTAAAAAAATATCTTAAAAATAAAAAGATATTAGTTAGGTGTTAAGATTGAGGATGTTGAACAATCAATTTTTGCGTTGTTTGGCGTGTTGTTTCGCGTGATTTAGCGACAAAAACGCTCTTATCGCAAAACTAAGCCAAACTTTACGCAAAACTACGCTAAATTATTTAACGGCCCTAAAATTTATGACAAAAAAAGAACTCTTTAAAAAAATTAATTTCCGAAAACTAAATGGTTTAGTCCCGGTAGTTACCCAGGATTTTAAGACAAATAAGGTTTTAATGTTGGCCTTTGTAACCAGAGAGGCCTTGAAAAAAACCTTAAATGATGATAAGATGACTTATTGGAGCCGGGGCCGAAAAAAACTCTGGACAAAAGGAGAAACTTCTGGCCATTTTCAATTAGTCAAAGAAATTTGGTTAAATTGCGAATCAGATAGTTTATTAATAAAAGTTAAACAAATAGGTAATGTTTGCCATACCGGCAACAAGACCTGTTTTTTTAAAAAAATTTATGAAAAAAGAAAAGAAAAACGAAATTAAAAAAATCAAACTTGGATTTCCAAGCAGAGAATGGCAGAGACAAACCGTAAAATTATTTGAATTAGCCGATTACAAGGTCAAACTGGAAAAATCTCTATGCCATTTAAAAATAGACGACCCGGAGATTGAATGCGTTCTGGCAAGAACCGAAGAAATCGCTTCTTATGTGGAAAAAGGAATAATGGATGCCGGAATAACTCAGAAAGTTCACCTTTTAGAGCAGAATGTTAAAGTAGTTGAGGTAGTTGACCTTAATTATGGCAATGACGTTTGGTGGAATACCAGGCTGGTTTTGGCAGTTCCTAAAGACTCAAAAATAAAATCGGCAAAGGACTTAGAAGGAAAAAAAATATTAACCAGGGTCTCAAAAATTGCTGAAGAATATTTTAAAAGACGGGGAGTAAAAGCAAAAATTGAATGGAGCGATAGACCAACCGAGCCCAAAATTCCTATTTTTGGCGATGCTACGATTGAATTTACTAACACCGGAAATACTTTAAGGACTCATAATTTAAAAATTATTGATGTTTTAATGGAGACTTCGCCTAAATTAATTGCCAACCAAGAAATCTGGAAAAACAAATGGAAAAAAGAGAAGATAGAAAAACTTGGAATGCTGCTTAAGGGGGCGAGATTGGGTCAGGAATATTCCAGTTTAATGCTCCATGCTTCCAATGATATGATGGAAAGGGTCTGGGAAATCCTA
>VGKE01000043.1 GCA_016867195.1 Candidatus Nealsoniibacteriota bacterium
TAATAATCTGAAAGACGCAATTAAAAGAGAACATTCTTTTAAAACAGGATTTGGAAGAGCTTATTTAAAAAGAAAATTAAGCGATATTTAACCTCTTTATCTAAAGAGGCTTCGCCCATAACTCTTAGTAAACGGGCCCGCCCGCATCGCTACGCGAGCAAGCTCGCTTGCGAAGCGTTGCGGGCGGGGATGAAAAGTTTCGACAAAGGTCTTTGCCAAATTAAAGCAGGCCGAGCTAAATCTCGTTAAACTTTAAAAAACTAATAAGTGCCAACTTATTCAGAAAACCTGCGTTAGCTTTTGCTTAACGCCGTCCTTTCTAATAATTCTCGATAGTTAGAATAGGATGCCATATTTTCGAGAAAGACAATTTTTTTCCTCAAAAAATTGTTTAAAAAAAGAGGATAGGATATTAATGTTTTGTTTGTTTTTTATTTAATATCCAAAAATTAAAACAAGATAAACCTGTAGAATTATTTTAGTAAAACCTTTGGACGAGGGTTCGCCCCCTCCATCTCCACCCCGTTAGAAATTTGCTGAGGTTAAAAAATTTTTATCAATTTATTTCGTTAAGTGAGTTAAACTCTGGCAATAGAGTGTTCCAAAACACTCTATTGCCATCAAGTCCTTAGCAAATTTCTAACGGGGTCCACAGTGTTAAAAAAACCATTGGTCAACAATAAAATAAGGTCTAAAGAAATAAGATTGATTGATGAGGCGGGAAAACAGCTTGGGATTTTGGAATTAGAAAAAGCGCTTCAAATGGCCTGGGAACGAGGTTTTGATTTGGTTCAAGTAACAGAAAAAATTGAGCCACCTGTTTGTAAACTAATGGATTATGGAAAATATCTTTATCGGTTAGAAAAAAAAGAAAAATCAGTCAAACATCATAGGGTTGGCGAACTTAAAGGAATAAGATTGACTTTTGGAATTTCTGAACATGACTTAATCACAAGAGTAAATCAAGCAAAAAAATTTCTAAAACAAGACGATAAGGTTAGGGTGGAAATGCGGTTAAGGGGCAGGGAACGGGCCCATCAAGACTTTGCCCGGGAGAAAATAAAAAAATTTCTGGAAATTTTAGAAGAATCTCTTCCAATAAAAGTTGAGAGAGAGTTAAAAAAACAGCCCAGGGGCTTAACAACGATTATCGCGAAGGGCTAATTTGGAGAATTTATATGAAGACGCGCAAATCAATCACAAAACGATTCAAAATAACCAAAACCGGTAAAATTTTAAGAAGAGCAACCGGTCAAAACCATTTTCAGGCCAAAAAGTCAGGTAAAAGAATTCGCCAGTCTAGAAAATGGCTTTTAGCTTCAAAACCATTGGCTAAGAAAATAAAAAAAATGATAAGATAATATTTTTTATGGTTCGTATAAAAAGAGGGAAATCAGCCCATAAAAGAAGAAAAAATCTGCTCAAACATGCCAAGGGTTTTCGCTGGGGAAGAAAATCAAAGTATCGCCTGGCCAAAGAAGCCCTGCTTCACGCATGGTCTTATTCTTATAGAGACCGCAGAACCAAAAAAAGAGAATTTCGCAAACTCTGGCAAACCAAAATCAATGCTGCCTGCAGAAAACAGGGTTTATCTTACAGCCGATTTATTCATAAATTAAAAGAAAAAAAGATTGAACTTGACAGAAAAATCTTAGCCGATATTGTTCAGAGCCACCCCACTATTTTTGAAAAAATCATAGCAGAGATAAAAACAAAAAAAGCAGCATGACAAAAATCTCACGATCGGACAAATTTTGTCATAACCAGACCCCGATAGGGAGTTTTTATTACCCTTCCTCCAGGAACCCCTGGAATTTTATTTCGGATTTCATTTATAAATTAAATCATTAAAAAATTTTAGATAGTCCCGTAAAAGACGAGGCATTAAAAACTTTTCCCTGACGGTTTCTCGCGCCGCTTCCCTCAGCTCCTCGGCCAGATGAGGATTTTTAATAAGTTGGATAATTCTTTTTGTCGCTTCTTTTGGCCTAGAAACCAAAAATCCGTTCTTGCCATCTTTAATTTGAAGTTTTATTCCGCCGACATTTCCTCCGATTGGAATAGTATGCCATTCGGTCATAATTCCCACTCCCCTCATTAGAGGAATTAGACTCTTTAAAATCTCGGCACCCTTCCTTCGCGAGGCATAGCGTTGATGTGAATCACCTTTAACCCTTTAAGGGTTTTAGACAAATCCCTTATTTGGCTAAAAAGATCTTCAGAGATAACGTCGCGATATCTTTCTAGTTTTTGAGTTGTGGTCTTAACTAACGGCAGCATTATCTAAAAATTTTTAGAAAATTATTTAATTGCTGGGTGTTTATAATGTCTTTTTTTCGGCCCTAAACTCAAAATGTTCAGCGTTTTGAGTCGGGCGACGCGAAGCAATAAAAATTAGTTATCGTGCTTCAAAAAACGTAACATTTTCTCGATTGGATACGTATTTATAATATCTTCGCGTTTAGCCCAGCCGCGACGGGCCTGGGCAATACCATATTCTATAAACCGTAATTGATTTTTTTGATGAGAATCAGTGTTAATGACCATTTTCACCCCTACTTCTTTTGCTTTTCTAATATAAACATCTTTTAAATCTAATCTTTCGGGAAAAGAATTAATTTCCAAAATTGTCCCGGTTTCTTTAGCTGCTCTTAAAATTTTCTCAAAGTCAATTTGATATTCATCACGGCGACCAATCAACCGGCCGGTAGGATGAGAAATAATATCAATATTGGGATTTTTCATTGCCCTGATTATCCTTTCAGTCATTCTCTCTTTATCCATTTTCATACTGGAATGAACCCCGGCAATTACATAGTCAAGTTTGGCTAAGGCCTCGTCTTTTATATCTACCCGGCCATCATTCAAAATATTTGTTTCGCAACCCTGTAATATTCGTAGTTGTAAATTGTTGGTTGTAAGTTGTAAGTTGATTTCATCTATTTCTTTTCTCTGTAAAGCCAATTTTTTCTCATCTAATCCCTGTTCAATCCTCAAAAACTTTGTGTGGTCGGCAATGCCTAAATATTCATAGCCCATTTCCCGGGCCATCTCTGTCATTTCTTCAATTGAATTTTCTCCTCCGTCCCAATTAGAATGACAATGCAAATCACCTCTGATATCCTGGTAACTAATAACTTTAGGCAATTTCCCCAGAAGAGCCAATTCAATCTCCCCTTGGTTTTCCCTCATTTCCGGAGGAATTAAGGCAAGACCAACGGCCTGGTAAACTTCTTTTTCTGTTTTACCGGCAATTAATTTAGCCCCCTTAAAAACACCGTATTCATTTAGTTTTAAACCCTGACTCATCGCAATTCTACGCGTGGCGATATTATGTTCTTTTGACCCGGTAAAATACTGGAGAGCAGAGCCGTAACTTTTAGCCGGCACTACTCTTAAATCCATATCAACCCCGTCCCTGGTTCTAACTGACGACTTAGTCACCCCTTTATTCCAAATCTTGATAACGTCTGGCAAGGAAACAAAAAAAGCCATTACTTTCTCTGGTTTAGAAGAAACTATTAAAAAATCAACATCGCCGATTGTTTCCTTCATTCGTCTGACCGAGCCGGCCACGTTTATTTCTTTAACTTCCGGCATTTTTTTCAACTTCTCTAAAACCTCTTTAACAACCGGCATTATTTGACCCAAAAGAAATCTCCCCTTACTTCTTTTTAAAAAAGAAATGCCTTCTAAGATATTTTTCTCGGTCTTCTCACCAAAACCAAATAAAGGAGCAATCTTATGCGCCCGGGCCGCTTTTTCCAGGTCCTTTAAATTTTTAATCCTTAATTTTTGATAAAGAACCTTTACCTTTTTAGGCCCCATTCCTTCAACAGCAATTATTTCCTCTAAATTTATTGGCGTTTTCTTTTTCAAATCCTGATAATATTTAATTTTGCCCGTTTTTAAATATTCTTCAATTTTAAAAGCAATGTTTTTTCCCACCCCGGGAATTTCTTCAAGCGCCTTAAGGCCTCCTCTTTTATAAATTTCTTCAAGATTCTCCTCTAAGCCCTCTAAAGCAAGGGCTGCCCTTTGATAGGCATAGGGCTTAAAAGAAACTTCCTCCATTTCAAGATAATTGGCAATATTATAAAATATCCTGGCTATTTCCTGGTTCGTCATAATTTATTTCGGAGCGGGCGGTTCAATTGTTTTCGTCCTTGGAACCTTCGGCATTTTTTTATTTTTGGGCGAGATATCTTTTGATATTAAAAATAACAAGACCGAACTTAAAATTAGCAAAACAAAGACCCCGAGAAAAAGAACTTTAAAGCCGAAATAATGGGCTATTGTTCCACCAAGAGCCCCTGCCACGCCAGTGCCCATCCCTACAAAAGCGCCCCTGATGCTCCAGCTTAATGCCTCCTTCCCTTTATCAATATGTCTGGTAAAAATAGCGGTATAGCCCGGAATATTCATTCCCATCCCAACTCCGTAAATCCCTTGTAAAGCATAAATATGCCAGGGTAAAAAAGAATAAATATAACCTAGAACGGCGAAGGCGGCTAAAAAATTTCCAATAATAATAAACCAGAGGTCGTCCTGCTCTCCATGGTTCTTGTCTAAATATCTCCCAAATGGGATTAAAACCAAAGAAAGGATTATCCAATAAATTGAGGCGGCGAAACCAGCAACCCTAACATCCCCCCCCTTGATATTATTAGCAATAAAAATAGCAAAAATAGGCGCAACAAAACCAAGGCCGGTTAATAAAATTAAGTCAGATAAAATTAAAATTTTTATAACCTTATTAATTTTCTCGGACATAGATTAATTTGTAAGAATTCACCGCGTTATTTACATTCTAAAACCAACCGAGAACTGTTCTCGGCAATATTGCCGAGAACAGTTCTCGGTAGTTGCTAACTTACCATTTTACATTTTCG
>VGKE01000044.1 GCA_016867195.1 Candidatus Nealsoniibacteriota bacterium
TTCGCTCGTTCAAATGCAAATTGTAAAATTCAAAATGCAAAATGACAAAGCAAAATGTAAAATTATTTTAATAAATAATAAATTTTAAATTGTAAATTGTAATTTTGATTTTTGATTTTTGATTTTTGAATTTAAGACAGAGTTAAATAATTTATTCCTTGACTCTTCTAATATCCGCCCCTAACTGTTGCAGACGCTCTTCTATTCTCTCATATCCCCTATCAATTTGATAAATGTTATTAATCACGGTTTTACCCTCAGCCGTCAATCCGGCGATAATTAAAGCGGCTCCGGCTCGAAGGTCTAAACTAGAAATTTCAATGCCCTGAAGTTTGCTGGGTCCATAAACAACCGCTCTATGAGGGTCGCAAAAAATAATATTCGCCCCCATTTTATTCAACTCTTCTAAATATTTCAAACGGCCTTCAAATAAAGGGTCGTGGATTAAAGTCGGTCCTTCTGTTTGAGTTGCCAAAACCCCGAGCTCTGGTTGTAAATCAGAATGGATGCCCGGATAAGGCAAGCTTTGAATTTTATCCATTTTTAAATTTTTTACTCCCTGCCCAGACCCCCGGTAACCTGAAGGCAAAACTCTAATCGCATCTTTATTAATAATTCTAAAACTCGCGCCGAAATCCTTTAAACGTTTCAAAAAGAGGGTTAAAAATGACAATTCGGCATTTTTAATCAAAACATCTCCGCCTGTTGCCAGGGTGGCGACAATAAAAGTGCCGGTTTCAATAGGGTCGGAAATCAATTTGTGCTGAAAGCCCCTGGGATTCTTCGTCCCCCTTATCTCAATAGTATGGGCCCCAATCTCTCTGACTTCAACTCCCATTTTTTTTAATACCCTGATTAATTCTTGGACCTGATAATCAAGGTCCGCAATTTTTAAAATTGTTTTTTGGGGCTTTGAAGCAAAGAATAAAAGAAGGTTTTCAGTGGCGGTTACGCTAAATTCCCGAAGAATCACCTCTTTGCCTTCTTGTTGTTTTTTCTCAAAAAAATAAAGATTGTCTTTTTTTTCTTTATTATTTTCTTTGTCCGGGGATAAAATAGAAACCTTAATGCCGGCCTGGGAAAAAGCGTCCAAATGAGTATCAATGGGCCTGGCTCCGATTAAGCAACCGCCCGGAGGAGGAATTTTCACTTTGTTAAATCGGGCTAAAAAAGGACCGATAAGTAAAACCGAGCCGCGGAAACGGCAAACTATTTCAGGGGGAATTTTCAGAGGATTAATTTCTGAACAATTTATTCTAATCCTTCTTTTTTCCAGCCAAGAAATTTTAGCGCCCAAAATTTCCAAAACCCTTAAGAACTGAAAAACATCCTCAATTAAAGGTAAATTATCAAGTATGCAGGTCTCTCTGGTTAAAAGAGCGGCTGCCAAAATAGGAAAAGCCGCGTTTTTGGCTCCTTTAATTTCTACCTCCCCTTTTAAGGGCTTGCCGCCGTAAATTACAAACTTCTCTGGCATATCTTTATCTTAAAGAAAAAT
This sequence comes from Candidatus Nealsoniibacteriota bacterium, assembly GCA_016867195.1. Classification (GTDB taxonomy): domain Bacteria; phylum Patescibacteriota; class Minisyncoccia; order Minisyncoccales; family GWA2-38-27; genus VGKE01. Next base: position 1,499 of record VGKE01000044.1, read on the forward strand.
ATCTTGCTTGACAAGTGGGGGGGGCTTTATATTTGCCTTGAAGTCCTTAACGGAGTAAGATTAAAATAATATGACCAAAAGAACCAGAAATGTTTTGTTTTTAACTTTATTGGCTTTATTTTTGGTGGCCGCGCCTTTAGCTGTTTTATATTCCCTGGGTTGGCGATTTGATTGGCGGACAAAAAAAATTATCCAACCCGGGATTTTTTATTTTAAGGTCTGGCCGAGAAACGTTGAAATATATCTTGACGATAAATTAGAAAAGAAAACCGATTTTTTCTTCGGCTCCGGCCTTATTGAAAATCTCCCCCCCAAAAAATACGAGGTAGAGATAAAAAAAGAAAATTTTCACGCCTGGAGAAAAAATTTAGAAATAAAAGAAAGAGAAGTTACCGAAGTAAAAAACATTGTTCTGATTCCAACTAATCCGCGGTTTAGTCCCTTATCCGAAGATGTGGAAAATTTCTTTTTCTCGCCTGACGGAAAAAAAATAATTCTTAAAGAAAAAGATGAAAATGGCTGGGGCTTAAAGCTTTTTGAACTGAACAAAAACCTTAAAAGTCATCTAATTAAAGAAGAAGATATCTCGCGCTTAGGGGCCGATTTAATCGATCTGGAATTTTCTCCGGATTCAAAAAGAATAATACTGAAAGTCGGGACAAAAGAGAAATTAATATTTTATCTTCTGGAATTAGACAAAATCCCTCCTGCTTTGACCGCTCTTAGTTTTCCTGAATTAGAAGCCGAAGAGGTTTATTTTAATCCCAAAACCGCGGAAAAATTATTTTTTTCAGAGAAGGGGAAATTATTTGAATTTACTCTAACCGATAAAAACATTTCTCCGTCTCTTCTGGAAAATATTATTGCCATCCTAATTTCCAGAAACAATGTCTATTATCTTGACAATACGGGCTTTATTTTTAGGACCGATTTCTCTTTTAGCGCCAGAGATAAATTAAACAGCGCTCCCCTACACCTTAAAAAAGAAACAGAGTATAGAATAGTTGCTTCTGATTTCAAAATTACTTTAAAAGAAGATGATGTTTTGTATATTTTTGATGAAAATAAAAAGTTACTGGAGAAGGTTTCCGAACCGGTCAATAACCTAAAATTTTCTCCTGATTCCAAAAAATTTGTTTATTTTAACGATTATGAAATCTGGCTTTTATTTACGGAAAAAATTATTGAGCCCCCGAGAAAAGAATCCGGGGAAAAAATCTTTCTGACTCGTTTTTCAGAAAAAATTGATAATGTATTCTGGTATACGAGTCATTATTTAATTTTTAATGTCGGGGATAAAATAAAAGTCGCTGAAATTGACGACCGCGACAAAATAAATATTTACGATTTGATTGAATTCCCAACGCCAGAAATCTTCTGGTCCAATAAAAAACTCTATGTCCTTTCTAAACAAACCATTTACGTTTCAGAGGAATTAATCCTCTGAATTTTCTCCTTAAGTTCCTGCCAGTCCATCTTACTGGCCGCGCCTAATCCGCAAATTTGCCTGAACTGGCAATATTGGCATTGCCAGTTCCCGGGATAATCCGGGAGCCGAACGGGAACAATATTAGAGTCAATATCTTTTTTAAGAACGGACAAATCGCTCAGGAGTTTTTCAACCTGTGTCTTATTGTATAAAACAGTGAATTCTTTCAGGCCCAACTTATCCTTATCCACATAAAGCAAAATTCCTCTGGGTATTTTGAAGTAGTGTAAATAAAGTTGAATCTGATTGATATTTTCTTCTTTCGGCTTGGTTAAATTTCGGAAAATCATACTGTTCATACTTTTAATATCTAAAACATAAAGATTCCGGCCGTCAGAAATTATGGCGTCTGCCCTGCCCCGTACCAATTCCTGGGGAGGGATGTCTATTTCAGAACAAACCACGTGGATATCCCTGGTTGAAAGAAGGGGTTTCATTATTAACTTGTGAATTGAATCGCCGTGGTCAAACAACCTTAAAATATTTGCCTCCATTTCCCTTCTCGGCGCGTTTTTAAATTTAAAAAAAATCTGCCTGGCGCACTTGCCGGCCTCAGAGATATAAAAACTCTTTTGCTCTTTGTCTTTTTGTTTATCTAAATAATATTTATCAATTAACTCTTTTAACATAATGTGACAGATGGACGAGGGTCACCCCCGTCCGCGCTATTCAAACTTTATTCCTACGCTTTATTGTATAAGAAAATGCCCCGCTTTGCAATCGCATTGCGGGGCTTTACGACATTTTCTTTACAAAATAAAAGGCTCTTGTCAACTTTTTTCAAAGTTTCAGAGAGCCATAGTTTCTGATATTCAAGTCCCAAAGGACTTGAGTGTCAAGAATCGCGAGAGAACACCTGGTCACCGACGCGAAACCAGTTTATATACCCGATCGAGTTGGACCCAACGCACCAATAGCGGAAGTCGGAGGAACAGCACGCGTGCACGGACCAGAGGTTGCCGTCAGTACCGCGAATATAAAAAATGTTTACGTAGCCGTTAACCAGGAGGACACCGTCCTCGCCATTAGCCTGCTTTTTAAGCAGGTCGAACATGTGAGCGAGGTTGGTCTCGACCTTCCTACCGAGTTCCACGATGATCAGAGCGTCCAGCGACGAACGCTCCAGCCCGCTGACGACCAGATTGATTTCGGGAACGTTCTTCTCGACCTTGTTATGGAAGAACTGATCGAAGATGTTGTCGGTCCAACCAATTTCATCTTAAAATAACTACGATCGTTGTTATTTTAAGATGGTTTGACGAATAATTATAGAGTATTAAAAATTATAGAAATTAATAGAAACAAACGACATTTTGTTGAAAAATAAGAACGACATTATGAGTGATTGACAACAGTTTTTCAACATAAAATCGCCTGACAAATTTTAAAGCCGGCTTAGGCCGACTCTAAAATTAACTATCTTTTCTGCCAGTGGGGGCGCTAATCTTTGCTAGTAGATGTGTTGTTTTATCTTAATCTTTAAATTTCTACTGTTGTAATTTCTTCTGCTCTCAATAGGTTCTGCTGCTCCAGAAATTAAATGAGCGACAACAGATTTAGATTCCCCATTAAGATCTACTTTTATACTAAAGAGTAATTCATTAGACGTTCTGCCATCTGCGTAAGTCATAGGTTCAATGCCAACCAGTTCAGAGCCTACTGCGATTAAATATTGAGGCGGAAGCGCTAAACTTCCAGAAAATCCAGTATCAAACAAGGCGGTTATCTCTCCGCCATTCCTCATACCACTAATTCTAAACTTTACTTTTGGTCTACCATTTTCATCGAAAAATCCTGTCATAGCCGTAAGGGAAACGAATAGAAATGCGAGTAGGACCTCCAATCCGTGTTACATAAAAAGTTTATCGGGAAATGCTTTTCTTGCTTCCTCAATCGCCTTT
>VGKE01000045.1 GCA_016867195.1 Candidatus Nealsoniibacteriota bacterium
TTAGGGGGACAAAGATTTAGTTCAAGGCGGAGGGTCTAATTTTCGGAAAATTTTCCGAAAAAAGAGTCGGGAAGCGACTCTTTTTTTTCTGAAATTTCGGGCTGCCGGGAGTTGAACCCGGATCTTACCCACCCTTCACCCCCCACCTTTTTATTCGGGGTATCCAGATTCGAACTGGAACTAAATCCACCCCATGGACTCGTGCTACCGTTACACTATACCCCGGTAAAAGGTGGGGGCAAGGGGGTAAATATTTACCCCGTAGGCCTCGCCCTTTCCGCTGAAAGGGCGGGGTCCTTCGGGGCTGCCGTTGTACTACAGCCCGCAGCAATCTGAAATTAAAAATTATTTACATTTAGCAAGTGCCTTGATGCATTTCGTGCAGGCCAAACCCCTTTTTCCGGAAAGTTTTTTAAACTTTTCTTTTTTTAACCCTTCTTTAGGAATAATAACCCATTGTAGATTGGGGTATTTTCTTTTTTTGACGGTTGGATTATATTTGCCGCGGAGTTTTTTTAGTTTCCAGGTAAGCATTGACCCTTTTCCGCAGATTGCGCATTGTTTAGTCATTGTTTGAATCATATCATAACTTTTAATTTTCTTCAAGTAATGCTATGCTTTAATATATTGAGAATGTTGAACAATTATTTTTCCGCGGAAATCCGCGTGTATATCCGCGTTCATCCTGTGAAATTGGCATAGCCATTATTTCACAGGGTAAATCTGCTTCTAATTTCAAAGTAGAAGCGGAAAAACGCGGATAGTTACGCGGATAAACGCTGAATTATTTAACGGTTTCATAATTATGGAATATATTTTTTTGATTCTTATTTTACTTTTTTCAGTGGTTGTTCACGAAGTTGCCCATGGCTCAGTGGCTTATTACTTGGGGGACCCGACCGCAAAATACGCCGGCCGTCTGACTTTAAATCCGATAAAACACTTAGACCCGATCGGTTCGGTTATTGTGCCTCTTTTTCTGGCTATTATGGCCAATTTAACAGGAGGGGGAATTATTTTCGGCTGGGCAAAGCCGGTGCCGATTAATCCATATAATTTTAGAGACCAAAAATACGGTTCTTTGAAAGTCGCTTTTGCCGGACCTGGAGCAAATTTGACTCTTGCTTTAATTTTCGGTTTGGCTCTGAGGTTTTTCCCCGGGATAGCCGCTGTTCCCGGCCTTGATTTAATGTTTGGTTACATTGTTTTTATTAATATTCTTTTGGCCGTCTTTAACTTACTGCCAATTCCTCCCCTAGACGGCTCTCATATCCTTTTTACCTTTTTACCGCCAGAGATGGAAAATATAAAGATATCTTTAAGCCGGTTTGGTATTTTTATTTTACTTTTTATTATTTTCTTTTTCTTTCATTGGCTGCTTCTGATTATTAACTGGATTTTTACTTTAATCGTTGGCGCCTCTTTTTTTTGATAAAAAACCGGGAAATTTTCTTGACAATTTTATTTTTTTTGTTAATCTAATAAATTATATATAAATACAGGGACAAAAATTATGCCGACCATTCATCAACTTATAAAAAAAGGCAGGAAAAGAAAACATGGAAAAGACAAAACGCCGGCCCTGGCTTTTGGTTTTAATGTTTTTAAGAATAAGCCAAGAGAATATTTTTCGCCCTATAAAAAAGGGGTTTGTCTCAAGGTTTTTATCGTTACTCCCAAAAAACCAAACTCTGCTTTAAGAAAAGTGGCCCGGGTTCGTTTAACCAACGGCATGGAAGTTACGGCCTATATTCCCGGCGAAGGCCATAATCTCCAGGAGCATTCGGTTGTTCTTCTCCGGGGAGGAAGAGTTAAGGATTTGCCAGGAGTTAGATATCATATTATTAGAGGGGTTCTGGATACCGGCGGAGTGGAGGGAAGAAAACAAGAAAGGAGCAAATATGGAGTTAAAAAACCAAAACAATAATGAAAAAGTTTAAAAAACATCCCATAACGCCTGACTCTTTTTATAATAATATTCAGGTTGCCAAGTTTATTAATCAGGTAATGATAAAAGGAAAGAAGACAATAGCCAGAAAGATTGTTTATGACGCTTTTGAGATTATTAAAGAGAAAACCAAAAAAGAGCCATTGGAAGTTTTTGAAACGGCCTTGAAAAACGCTTCTCCTTTACTTGAAGTAAAGTCAAAAAGGATTGGCGGAGCAACTTATCAGGTGCCGGTGGAGGTCAGAGGAGATAGAAAATCAACCCTGTCTATGAGATGGATTATTTTTGGGGCTAAGTCAAAGAAAGGAAGGCCAATGAGGGAAAGGTTAGCGTCTGAATTAATGGATGCGGCTAACAATACCGGCTGGGCAATAAAGAAAAAGAACGATACTCACAGAATGGCCGAGGCAAACAGGGCCTTTGCCCACTTCGCCTGGTAAGTTCCCTCGCTTCGCTCGGTCAAATTTAAAAATTAAAATTCAAAAATCAAAAATACAAGTTAAAATTCAAAATTTTACATTTCGGATTGTCATTTTGCATTTTGATATTTTCATTTTGAATTTATGAGACAGTATCCAATTGAAAAAGTTCGCGACATCGGGATTATTGCCCATATTGACGCCGGGAAAACAACCGTTACCGAACGGATGCTTTTTTATACTGGAATTTCCCATAAAATAGGCGAAGTTCACGACGGGGCGGCAATTATGGATTGGATGGAGCAGGAAAAAGAAAGGGGAATTACCATTACTTCGGCGGCAGCCACTTGCTTTTGGAAAATTGATGACCAGGAATATCGCATTAATATCATTGATACTCCGGGCCATATTGATTTTACAGCCGAGGTTCAAAGGTCTTTAAGGGTTCTGGATGGAGCGGTCGTTGTTTTTGACGGCGTGGCCGGGGTGGAACCTCAATCAGAAACGGTCTGGCGCCAGGCGGATAAGTTTAAGGTGCCCCGGATTTGTTTTATTAATAAATTAGATCGGCTCGGCGCTTCCTTCACAAATAGTTTTCAATCTATTAGAGACAAACTTACGCCCAACGCGGTTGCCATGCAAATTCCAATTGGTCATGAGGACAAACATCAGGGAATAATTGACCTTTTAAATATGAAGGCCTTGAAATTTGAAGGCGATTTTGGTCAAACTATTAAAGAGGAAGAAATTCCGGAAGATTTATTGGAGGAGGCAAAAAAATGGCGGGAGGAAATGGTTGAAAAAATAGCAACCGAGGATGAAAAACTTTTAGAGAAATATTTGGCTGGCAAAGAAATTTCAGTCAAAGAATTAAAAGACGTTTTAAGAAAAGCGGTTTTGGAATATAATCTTGTGCCGGTTTTTTGCGGAACGGCTTTAAGGAACAAAGGGGTTCAGCCCTTATTGGACGCTATTTGTCAGTATCTGCCTGGCCCAAAAGATATGCCGGCAATTAGAGGCCTTGACCCAAAGACAAATCAGGAGATTGATAGGAAAGCCGATGACTCGGAAAAATTTTCCGGACTGGCTTTTAAAATTGCCAGCGATCCTTATGTGGGAACCCTGACTTTTTTCCGGGTTTATTCCGGTTCCTTAACAACTGGTTCTTATTTATTAAATTCAGTAACCGGAGAGAAAGAGCGCCTTGGTCGCATCTTAAGAATGCATGCCAACGAAAGGGAAGAGGTAAAAGAGATTTTTGCCGGTGATATTGTAGCCACGGTCGGTCTTAAAAATACTAAAACCGGACATACCCTTTGCGACGAAAATTACCCGATTGTTTTAGAAAAAATTACCTTTCCCGAGCCGGTTATATCTATTAGAATTGAGCCAAAATCAAAAGAAGACCAAACCAAAATGGGCTCGGCTCTTAAAAGATTATCTGAAGAAGACCCCACTTTTAGAATAAAAGGCGATTTAGAAACCGGCGAAACCATTATCTCGGGGATGGGCGAGTTACATTTAGAAATTATTGTTGATAGAATGAAAAGAGAGTTTAAAGTTGATGCCTCGGTGGGCAGGCCTCAGGTCGCCTATAAGGAAACAATTAAACAAGAAGCAGAAGCCGAAGGAAAGTATATCAGGCAGTCAGGCGGTCGGGGTCAGTACGGCCATGTTTGGTTGAGGGTTAGTCCAAAAGTTAGGGGTGAAGGGTTTGAGTTTAAAGACGAAATAAAAGGCGGTATTATTCCAAAAGAATTTATTCCGGCGGTTGAAAAGGGAGTTAAAGAAGCAATAGAGAAAGGGGTTTTAGCCGGTTACCCCCTGGTGGATTTAGAGGTCTGTTTATATGACGGTTCTTTTCATGAGGTTGATTCTTCTGAAAACGCTTTTAAAATTGCCGGTTCCGTTGCTCTTCAAGCAGCGGCAAAAAAAGCTAAACCAGTAATGCTTGAGCCGATAATGAAATTAGAAGTCATTGTACCTGCGGAATTTTTTGGCGATGCCATAGGTGACTTATCAGCCAGACGGGGAAAGATTGAAAAAACTAATGACCGGTTGAACTTAAAAATTATTGACGCCAAGGTGCCATTATCTGAAATGTTTGGTTATGCCACTTCTTTAAGGTCCTTGACTGAAGGCCGGGGAAACTTTACAATGGAATTTGATTGTTATGAGGAGATGCCCCAGAACATTAGTCAGGAAATCATTGAGGGCAAAAGGAGATAATCCACAATTAGTCCCTTGACTTTTTTTTAAAGATTAATAAAATAATAAATATAATCATTTAATAAACGAATTTACACGAATAAGGAACGAATTAACACGAATCACGAATTCGTGATTCGTGAAAATTCGTTTTAGA
>VGKE01000046.1 GCA_016867195.1 Candidatus Nealsoniibacteriota bacterium
AAAAAATCTGGAAAAAAATCCAGACAGAAGGAATGAAACAGGACTTTTCTTGGCAAAACTCGGCCCAAAAATACTTGGAAATCTACCGGGATCTGACCCGGGTCTGACCCCATCTTGCGGTAGGTGCAGGACTCGAACCTGCAAGGGAATTTCTTCCCGCTGGTTCTCCAAACCAGTGCCTTACCAATTCGGCGCAACCTACCAAAACAAGATTAACTATTTCGGCAACTGTAAAATTATTTTGGAAATTGCCGGGTATTGGGTAGTAAATTTGTAGTTGAGGAGTTTCAAAATTGTTAAAAAGTCCAAAATTTCCTCTCTAATGGTTTCTGGGCCGGTAAAAATCTCGGCAAATTCCAGAAATAAATTTTTAACGTAATTATTCAAAACCTCATAGTCGGCTTTTTTCTTGAGCCAATCAATTATTTTTTTAAACTCAGCCCTGTCTAACCAAACGCCCTGACAAAGATTGCAAACATCAACAATAATCCCTGAGCTCCCATAATATACCTCATAAAGAGGAACCCGGCAAGAGGGGCAAATCCGCCTTCCATAAGAGATTTTAAATTCTTTTTCATTTTTCCATAAATCAATATCTAACCATTGCAAATCCTTATCTTTCTCGTCTTTTGCCAAACGCAACTCATCTTGCTCAAACCAAAGACCAAGACATTGGGAACAATAGTCCACCTCGGTGTTATGAAGAATGGCGCTATTAAGTTTTATTTTGCAGTGAGGACAAAGCATAATAAATTCAAAATTTAAAAATCAAAATGCAAAATGAAAATTCAAAATTAAAAATTTTACATTTTAGATTGTCATTTTGATTTTTGCATTTTGGATTTTGAATTATATTTTCATTCCTCTCAACGCTCTGACCCTCTCCTCTACCGGTGGATGGGTCATAAATAACTTGGTAAACCAGCTCCGGGATTCCCCGCCTCGAAAAGGAGAAGCGATAAAAAGATGGGCGGTTGAGTTATTAGCCGCTCTTAAAGGATTCGGGTCCTGAGAAATTTTTTCTAAGGCCCGGGCTAAACCATCGGGATACCTAGTGAGAAGGGCGGCAGAAGCATCGGCCAAAAATTCCCTTTTCCGGGAGATTGCCATCCGGATTAGGGTTGCCAATAAGGGAGCCAGGACGACCAGAATCAAACCAATTAACATTAAAATCGCTCCCATCTGATTTCCTCTACCCCGACCGCCGCGGCGGCCAAGCCCTCCAAAAAAACTAATCCGCCGGAAAAAATTAACCATCATTACAATAACCCCGACCAGGACCACCACCACTGTTTGCAACAAAGCGTCCCGATTTCCGATATGAGATAATTCATGAGCAATTACTCCCTCTAACTCAGTCCTTTCCAGGCGCTCAAGCAAACCCCGGGTTACCGCCACTACTCCGTGTTTTGGATTTCTGCCCGTAGCAAAAGCATTGGGCTGGGCTTCGTTTAAGATATAGATTTTTGACAAAGGGAGACCGGCTGTGATACAAAGGTTTTCAACTAAACGGTACAATTCCGGGTTGTCTTTTTTTTCAATCGGTTTAGCATGGCTCATTGCTAAAACAATTCTATCAGAATACCAATAACTAAAAAAACTAACCAAAACGCTGTAAATTATTGCCAGCCATAAAATAAAATAACTGCCCAATAATTCAGAGATAAACAAGGCGATAATAATGATAAAAATCAAAAAACCAGTTAAATATAACCAGGTCTTGCGGATATTGGATTCAGCGTGGGTGTATAATGTCACTTTAAATTACAAATTCAAAATTACAAATTCCAAATAATATCAGAATTCAAATATCTAAATTCAAAACGGTTTTGGATTTTGGTCATTGTAATTTATTTGAAATTTGGTGCTTTGAATTTGGTGCTTAAAAACTTACTTTCGGTAAGTTTTTTTCCCCTTCTTCTATTCCAAACAACTCCATTTGCCTGAATCCAAATATTGAAGCAACCAGTTTGGCTGGAAAGACTTCAATCTTAATATTCAAATCCCGGACATTACTATTGTAAAATCTCCTGGATGCTTGAATTTTATCTTCAGTATCGCGCAGTTCGCGCTGAAGTTCCAGAAAATTTTCCGAGGCCCTTAATTGAGGATAATTTTCCGAAACAGCGAAAAGGGTCTTAAGGGTTCCGCTTAAAAAGTTTTCCGCTTCCCCGATTTTCTTGGGATCTCCTGTTTGCTCGGCAGATATTGCCTGAGCCCTGGCTTTTGTTACGTTTTCAAAAACAGATTTCTCATGACCGACATAACCCTTAACTGTTTCCACTAAATTGGGAATTAAATCATATCTTCTTTTCAATTGAACGTCAATATCTGACCAGGCCTCCTTTGTTCTATTGCGAAGGGTTATTAGACGGTTAAAAGTAAAAACCGCCCACGCAATAATAACCGCAATAATTATTAAAATAATATATAAAATAGTCATGATTTTGGTAGAGACCCGCTCTCTGCTAAATTAGCAGAGAGCGGGTCTCGGTTATGTTTTTAATAAAACGTTGGCGCAATCTCCCGCCACCTCGGCCGAGGCAAGACCACTGCGACACCCACGCCCAGGGATTTAATACGTTCGCAAGAACCTAAAATATTTGTTGCCGTAAGTTTTACATTATAAGTGCCCTCTGTATCAAAGGTGTGAATCGGGTTTTCAGCCGTGCTTGAATTGCCATCGTCAAAATTCCAATTCCAACTACATCCTCCGGCCCCGCAGAGTTGAGTCAGATTATTAAACTGAACTTCTTTCTCCTTTATAGGGTCTGGAGGATCCCAATCAAAATCCGGTACTGGCCAACGAGAGCCCGTATTAAAACTCAAGGGGTCTGGATAAATCCAGCCAGACCATTGATTATTGCTATCTCGCACCTTCAACCGCCACCAATAATCGGTATTATAACTAAGAAGCGCGTAATCGCGAGAATTATCAGCACCACCGGTTAACGTAGCAAGAGGATCTTCATCTAAATTTGGGTCATCATCTATTTGAATTTCATAGGCAGATTGAGAACTAGAGCCAGAATATGTCCAGCTAAACCTTACTATTGGCGAGGTTCCGCAACCGTATATTGCTTTTGCATTAAGGTCCGTAGCCGAAGACGGCACGCTAATCACTAAGTCGGTCATTACTTTGTAGTTTGCGATTGCCGTAGTCGTATTGTCTCCTCCGCAAGCCACATCAACAAAACCATTACCATCGCTATCGCAATTTGACTTGTTAAAACTAATCCATCCAACCACATCCGAACCCCAGGCCCACATGCGGAATTGAGCTGGCGAAGTTGATGTGTCAACATAACTGCCGTAATCAGTTCCCCCTTTAACAATCGGGCCCAATAAAATCCACCCATCCCAACCGTCAGTTCTGGTGGCGCTGACACAATCTCCATTCACGGTTCCGGCGCAAGCCCTTGCCCAGCCAGTAACTTTTTTAGTGCCTAAATCAACCCGGCTAGAATAATTCGGCGAACCACCAGGACAAGTAGTTACGGGACAAGTTGGATAAGGACCTGGCGGATCAAACCTAATCCAACCAATAGTTCCATCCACAGGAGCCGGCGTATCCTCCACTGCCCCTGCCCAGGCATAGCCAACTATTTTCCCCTGTTTTGGGGAAGCTACCTCGGCACACCTCGGATTAGGGTCAGTATCACTAGTACAGATATGAACCCCATAATCTTGGCCGGCCAATGCCGGCGGATTGGCAATATTAGTATAATCGCCTTCACCATCGGGCCTTAAGATCAAAGTCCCACCACTATGTTCAACCTCAACATAAACCTGAGTTAACCGACCCTGATAAGTATTACCAGACAAGGTAACACTCTGAAGACCAATTACTACCTGAAGATTATTTATATCGCTCCAGGTCCAACTTCCCCCTCCCGGCCGGCTGGGTTGCCAGGAGGTTGTTCGGTCTCCCCACGCTCCGACTATCGAGCCACTTCCGGGAAATGAACTCTCCACGCCATTTAAACGGAGATAGGTCGTTATTTTGCCCTGATATCTCATCTTTACCCTAATCTGATTTATTATCTCTGTCCCTATTATTCCAGTTGGATTCTGAAGTTGATAAGCATCTTTTTCTTCTACTCCTGAATCTGTCCAAACATAAGTATCATAATCGTCGGCTATTACGTCGTCAACCAAGGCCCAATGCAAAAAGTTGCTTCGATTCATTGAAAGCCAACCGAGATTCTTTCCAACAACCTCTCCGCCCATCCACGCCCAGCCCCAGACATTGGCGGCTAAGGCGTTAAGTCCCAATCCCAAAAAAAGACCTGCAAATAATAAACATAATAAAAATTTTTGTTTCATATCTTTTCTTGCCCTGTTAAATTTGTTTTACAACTATTTAACAAGGTGAATTTATTGCTCTTTTAATTCTAAAAATAATTTTTTAAATAATCTTAAATGCTTGCCAATAATTTCCTTTATTTCCTTTTTAAGTTTTTCTTCTGAACGATGAGCAATCTTCATTTTAAAATGACTCCTGACCCTATTTTCCTTACTGATTACTTCCGCTCTATCGCTCCATCATAAAAGTTAAGATGAAAATAGACTTGACACCATTTTCTTACCTTAAAAATTTAACACCTCTTGACAGTACGCTGTTTCCAGCACATATTAAACTAGTAATGTCAATGTTGCCATTGTCGTGGTGAGGCTCCCATACCCATGAATTTGTAGCTGGATCC
>VGKE01000047.1 GCA_016867195.1 Candidatus Nealsoniibacteriota bacterium
TATTGAATGTTGGTACTCGCCTATGAACATGACTGTGAGCGTTAGCGAGCAGGCACCCCGCCCTCTAAGCCATTATTCTTTTTTTTAAGTGCCCTCCACGCACTTCCATAATGTTTTAATTTTTTTTCTCTATTTTTTGCTACATTCTCTGAGACATAAGCTTCATAGTATAAGAGTTTAATTTTTCCGCCTTTTTTATCCTCTGCAATACGTCTTCGTAAATCTTTTGTATAACCGATATAAAACCTTCTGTCTTTATCTAAAATATAAACATAATACATATAATAGAGGGCGGGGGTCCTCGCTTCGCTTTATAGCTCAGCTCGGAGTTATCCCCCATTTCCTATAGTTTTCCCATACTTTTCCACAGTTTCCCACTACACCTTATTTATAACCCTTTCATAGACCTAAGTCAACCCCTTTTTATCCACAACTTTTTAACAACCAAAAAAAGGGCTCCAATCCCCTTCTTCCCACTTACTCACTATTTATACGATCGTATAAATAGTGAGTATATAAAAAAGACCGGGGAAAAATCTCCCCGGCCTTTTTTATTAATAATGTCCTTGCTGCTTTATTTCAAAAAACCAGAAAAGATTTCCAGCAACGAGGCAGGAAGACCGTAAAGACCAGGACCCTGCTCTAAAATAGACCCTTCAAAAGGATATTCAAACGCTGGCTCTTCAAAATCCGGAGGAAGATATATTTCTGGCGTTCTCTCAAATAAAGGAAATCCAGGAGGAAGAAAAGAAGGAATTATTTCTTCAAACCTAATAAAGTTCTCTGGCGCTTCAATCTTTACCGGCTGATTGAAATTAGAAAATACCACGCTGAACCCGATGAGCGCCTTGCCCCTGGAATCCTCTACAAATACGCTGGAATCAATATATTTTTCCAGATTGACCTTATAAAGATAATTGTCTTTTTTGCCAATCCAGATTTCAATATCCAAGCCATCAATCTTTCTTAGTATTTCTTTAACCGACTCGGTAATCCCTGCGGCTATAAAAGACTCTCTCGTTCCCGCCTCCAAGGAATCCTCGTCCATATATTCCAAACTAAACTTAAGCACCTCTTTTATTACCTGGGAAAAATTTTCCTCATCTATGCCGAGCAAATAATGACGGGCTTTTTTCCCGTTAATTTCCTGGTCTGACAACACTTGCTTAACGTAATAAATCTTCTTTTCTTTCAAAACATCTGAAATTTTTTCCTCTAAGAGCAGCTGCTCTTCCGGCGATAATTTTCCGGACTTTTCCAGTCCCAAACTTTCTAAGTCCTTTTCTTCCAATCTAATCCATTGCTTCTCCAGTCCGCTTTTATCAATACCAAACATCATCAGAAAAAACTCTAATTCATCTGGAATATCCAGGTTATCCAATTTAAGATAACTTGTTTCACCAATCGCTCTGCCTTCTCCTGTTATCTGAAAATCAGTTGTTGTTTGGGGTATTTGTCCGGACGCAGACACTGAAAAAGAAATATCAAATTCCCCAGCCATTTTAGGATTTTCCCGAGAAGTGACATCGCTGTCCACATTAAAACCCAGGGAAATATTAATTCCTTCGGCAGAATCTTCGTCTATTAACGAGAAATCCATCTCTATTTCCGAACCCATGGTTTTTACCTTCTCCATATTAGACAGCATTCTCTTAATCACCATATCCGGGTTGGACATTAAAGAACGAGCGATTAAAAAAATCCCTGCTAAAACCACAACCGCGACAACTGCTCCAATAACAATTTTTACAACTAACTCCCGAAAGGACTTTTGGGGTACCGGAGAAAAAGATTTTTCATCCATAATTTTTATTTTAATTATTAATTATTGTCGACCTTTTCATTTTTGGTGATAATGCAGGGTTAATAATTAAGGGTTGATAATTAATTTAAAGTCGGCTGGGTCAATTTTGGCCCGGCTGCCGCGGATTAGTTTATTGGACAAAATTGCCGTAGCCAAAACGTTTTCCACCTTATCCTGGATAACCCGGCGCATTTCCCTAGCGCCAAAGACGGGATTGTAACTCAACTCAACGATTTTTTCCTTCAATTCGTCTGTAATGACAAACTCAATGCCTTTTTCTTCTAAATTCTTTTTTAATTTTGACAGCATTAAGTGGGCAATGCCCAAAAGATTATTCTTACTCAAGGGCTTAAAAACCACAATCGCATCAAAACGATTAATAAACTCCGGCCTGAATACTTCCTGCTCAAAAAGTTCGTCCAAAAGTTCCTGCTTTATTCCCTGCCAGCCGCTCTTCTTTTTTAATGCCTTCAAAATCACTTTATATCCGGCGTTTGAGGTAGCGATAATTATTGTATCTTTAAAAATGATTTTTCTGCCAAAACCATCGGTCAAATGCCCCTCGTCTAAAACCTGTAAAAAGAGATTTAAAACATTGGGATGGGCTTTTTCAATTTCGTCTAAAAGAACTAAGGAAAATGGCGTTTCTCTTACCGATGTTGTCAATAAGCCCGGGTCATCGACGCTGCCGATAAGACGAGGAATGTCTTTAACGCTTTGAAATTCCGACATATCAAGCCGGAGCATTTTTTCTTCCGAACCGTAATAAAACTCGGCTAAGGCCTTTGAGGTTTCGGTTTTCCCAACGCCAGTGGGTCCTAAAAAGAGAAAGCAGCCAATTGGTCCTTTCCTGGTCGTAACCTCGGACCTGGCCCTTCTCAGAGCGGTAGAAACCTCTTTTACCGCTTCCTCCTGATTAATAATCCTTTGATGAAGCAGGGCCTCTAAATTGAGCAGGGTTTCTTTTTCTTCTTTCTCCATCTGACCCACTGGAATCTCGGACCTGTCGCTAATTATTTTGGCGATATGTTTGGGCAAGACCACTTTGTCTCCGGTGGAACTGCTTGCGTAAATTACTGCTTCGTCTAATATTTCCATTGCCTTTTCTGGAAAAGGCAACGAAGGCAAATAACGTTCAGTTAAAGAAACAACTTCCCGCAGGGTAGGATAAGCAACAAATATTTTATATTTTTCTTCAAGGCGAAGCGTTAAATTTTCTAAGAGTATTAATGTTTCTCTTGGACTGATGCTGAAAACCTCCACTTTTTCAAAAAGAGACAAGATTGAAGGATTCCTCTCAATATAACGATGGAGGCCGTCGTAATTGGTAATTGCCACGATTTGAAATTGAGGGAACCGTAAATAAGGAGTGAGTATGCCGGAAATATCAACAACTCCGGGCCTGGCGATTTGACCAATATAATTATGAAATTCGTTAACTACTAAAATAATATTGCCGGCTGTCATTGCCTCCTGGAAAATTCTATCTAAAACAACCTCAAGTTCTTCAGGTTCCCCGATCTCGGCCAACAAAGAGACTATGTCTAATTCAATCACCCTCTTGTAATTCGTTTCAGGCAAACTCTGACCCAGGAGTGATTTTTTGGCCAGGGCGTAAACCATGCTTTTTCTGCCGGTGCCTGACTCGCCAACCAGGAGGACATTATTGATTTCTCGCCGGGATAAAACCCTTTCCATAATTTTAATTTCCTCAGTATGCCCAATAATTTCCGGTAGATTTTTCTTTATTACTTCGGTCCAATCAATAGAATATCTGTCCAGGGTTATGGTATAACCGGCTGTCCACTCTTTTGCCAGAGTCCCCTTTTTAGCCAGATTTTTATAATCCCAGAACCTTTTTCTCTCTTTAAGACATTTTTCAATATTTTCTAACCAGGCTGTCAGGTTTTCAACATCCTCGGTTTTTAAATTATTGTCTATCAAAATTTTCTTGAAAACCGGATCCTGTTTGAATAAAACGCAAAAAATATCTTCCGGCTCTACCCGGGGATGATTTTTTTTCTGAGCTATTTTCAATGCCTCAAGAATTATGCCAGAAACCTGGTCCTTATTAATTAACAGAGACCGGATCTCTGATTTAACTTGGTTAAAATCTAAAAGCAGGCGGTTAAAAATAAAATTTAATCCTGAATTATTTTTCAAGAGATAATAAACAAAATTTTTAGAGGCAATGGCTTTGGCAACCTCAAAACTCAAAAACTCGGCTAAATTCTCCTCCCCTGGCAGAACCCGGGGATTTTTCAATTTTATTTCAAAAAAACTATTTTTTAACCAGCAGTCAATAAAAAAAATCAAAGAAATCAGGGCGAGCCCTAACAATGTCCTGTTCGTTTCTCGGGAAAAATTCTCCGGCACAAATCCGTAAAGAAAAATAAGCAAAAACAAAAGAAACAAGAAAAAAAATAATATTTTTAAAATTTTACAAACCCAAAAGACCTTCTCCCATTTCACTGCCTGATATATTTTCGCTGTTTTCAAATTGAACATATTATTTCTAACGCCATAATTGTCATTGCTTAACTCTTCCCCTATAAACCAAACGTTTCTTGAGAAGATTCTCGCTGTAACCGCCTTCTCTTTGGTGCTTCTCTTCCACGGCGTTTATCTGCTTGTCTAAAAGATAGCCGGAGCGAATCAGTAAATCTATAAGATAATTAGAGATGGCTTCTATTCCTTCTTTTCCTCCTAATCCATCTTGACCTTCTCTTAGTCCTAGTGCCGCCAGAAGAGAGGCAGTAGAAGGATTAGAAGGGTTGGAAGGATTAGAGTCAGAAGGAAAAGAAGGGTAACCCTCAAAAATCCGACGCAATCTTGCTAAGCGAAAATCATTTTTATGCCAGCGCGGCAGGCCTTCACGTCTAAGA
>VGKE01000048.1 GCA_016867195.1 Candidatus Nealsoniibacteriota bacterium
AGTATCCCACTCCAGCATATTAAGACCAAAAGGCCTTGCCGTTTCAAAGGGCTCAAATAAAATAACGTCTTTAATCCTTTCTTGAGGAACATTGGTTAAAATATGCTCAACCAAATCTCCATGAGGGTCAATCACGCCAACCCCTTCTCCTTTTTCAATATCCTGGCGAATCATCTCTTTTAAAAGGCTGGTTTTACCAGTACCGGTTTGTCCAATAATGTAAAGATGTCTTCTTCGGTCTTCTCGGGAAGGGATATAAATATCCCGGTCTTCTCCGCGAAAGGCGGCTTTTCCTATCAAAACCAATCCTGTTTTAGGAAGCTCTGCCGGAGGAGGAGATTCTTTGGTTTTCACCCATTTAATATAAGGGCTTTCAATGTGCGAAAGAGGCAAATGGAAAATACTGGATAATTCTTCGCCGTTTAATATGTTAATCTTTTTTTTATCAAAATTTCTGAAACTAAAATCATAAATAAATTTCTTTAACTTTCTTTTTCTCCTTCTTTTTATTTTTATTGGCTTAAAACTGTTAAAACCCGAGGAAAATTGAGAAAAACTGCTTTCTAAATTATGAAGTATTTCCTGAGACCTTTCTTTTTGCCTTGCTACGCCGACCAGCCGGATATTAACCTCAAAACCGGGCTTTTTAATTTTTGCCCTGATTGCTTCAACAACAGTATCGTCTACTTTCTTTTCTTCTGTTTTTGGGGGTTGCCCTTTTTCCAGTTTCTTTCCCGAATCCCTGGAAAAACCTCTTAAAAATTTAGAAATAGGGTCGGCATTGACATAAGCTATGGCCTCTGCCAATCCTTTTTTCTCTTTTGTAATTTGAGAAAGCATTTCTTCGCCTTTTTCTCTGAGATTAAAAGACATTGGTCTTATTACCACCTGAAAGGCAGCTCCTTCGTCAGGAGTAATATCGCTTAGCGAATTAATAACAGCTTCTAAAGGATCTCTTTCTAAAGTTTGATAAGTATTAACGGGAAAAAAGAATGTCTCCTTCAATCTTAAATAAGACGCTGAAACGTCTCCCCCTGGCTCAAAAATAGTATAATCGTCTTTTATCTTTTCCAGAATTGCTCCAGAATAAACTCCCTGGACATACTTATTTAAAGCGTTTTCATAATTTGAAGGCACGACGATATAAAAAGAAATATCTCCCTCTCCTACCTGCGAAGCAATTTCAAAAACTACTCGCGGTAAACCTGAAAAAAACCTTTTAAAAAAACCTTCTCCCCGGTCAAGGTAAAGGAAATTTGAATAAATCTGCTCCATTTTTGATATCATCAACTTCTCCTCATTTTTTTTCTCTTTTTCATAGACCTCGTATCTGGGAAGTCGAATCAAAAAAAGAGACATATCCAAACTACGCCTTAAATGGCCTCGCCTTCTTCTTTTTAAAACAAAAAGGAGAAATACAAGCAGAAAAATTAACGCGATAAACAAAACGAGACGAGAAAGAGTAAACATTTTATTTTTTTAGAAATTTTTTATATACTCCGTCTTTCGCCAAAAGGTCATGAAACACATCCAATAAAAAAGGGTCATTTTCTCTTTTTGCTTCCTCTATCGCCTTTTTTAAACCCTTCTTTTCCCCTAAAACCAGGAGGTATTTAATCTTATTTTTTACACTTATTTTTTTTTGCTCCTCTCTTCTTATCTTAAGATCTGCCTTGCCCTGCAGCGGAGGCAGGGGTTTGGAAAGTATTTCTCTTCTTTCTTCCAGTCCCTCCCCTGGCTCTTCTGGCTTTTCCGGCAATACCTCCTTCTCTTTTTCCGCATACCATTCCTCTAACAATTCCTTACTCAATTCTTCTGTTTTTAACCCCTCTGTTCTTTTTATTTCTTCTCTTTTTATTTCTTCTCTTTTTATTTTTCCCATAATTTTTATTTTTTAATAGTTTTTAAAAACTCTGATGGCAAAATTATTGGAATGCCTTGGTAATTTTTCAATTTTAAAAGATGTTTGTCTCCGGATACAATAAAATGTAAGAATTCACCGCGTTATTTACATTCTAAAACCAACCGAGAACTGTTCTCGGCAATATTGCCGAGAACAGTTCTCGGTAGTTGCTAACTTACCATTTTACATTTTCGTCATTGCGAGGAGTGAAGCGACGAAGCAATCTCGTTATCTAATATGTTTATGTTGGGATTGCTTCGCTGCGGCTCGCAATGACGTAGTGACTGTAAACAACGCTATTATTTCCTACATAATAATATCACATTTATTTTTTTTTACAATTGCCGATTTAAGAATAAAACGATTAGTAATCAATGAATACAGTATAACTACGATAATTGTATTCTCAAGGATAATTGGCATAAAACCCCAGCCGCCCCGCATAAATGCCCAGAGATTGAAACAGAAAATCCCATACCATAAAAGCATGCCGCTATGCTCCTTATTTTTTTTAAAGTAATCATAGACCACCCTCATAACGAATCCAAAAAATAACATTACAATAAAAATGCCCATATACCCAAAGTCAGCATAAGCGGTGCCAAAGGGACCAATAGTATAAAAAAATCCTGGCTGACGATTGGGAATAATAATGTTGGTTATAAATATACTGCCGTATTGTTCCGGTTTTGTCGGCCATATTCTTCTGGGAATTAAGGAAAGGATGGTGTCTTCTATAAAAATCTTTCCATAAAAATGAGATGTATCCTCCTTATAATATTCTGATAAAAGCGTTGCCGTTGCCTGGTGTTCGGCAAAAAGCCCGGCAAAGGTATTGGCGATATTTTGCTTTGTGGCTTGAAAACTTAGACTCCCGCGAAATTGCGCAATCAGGAATATGAGTAGTAATATTAAAACGAATATACTGGTTATTTTTATCAAGTGTAATTTTTTAACCTTATAGTTATAAAAAACAAGAAATAAGAAAATTAATAACAGCACCTGGCCGCGTGATCTGCTCAAAAATGCAAGAAAAACAGCAAGAAAAAATGCAGCGATAAAAAATCTTCTCCTTTTTATTTGTGGATTAAATATCCCCATTAGGGCGATAAAGCCAGCAAATAAATAAAATGAGGCAAAGAAAGCCAGATGCCCTCTTCCGAATGCCGATATATTTGTATATATAAAATATTCTGTAAAATTGCTGACTTTAATTTCATAAAATTGTATAAATAAAAAAAACGCGACTCCACTTATAAAGAAAAGAATAATAATGAATGTTTTTAAGCGCCGGAAATTTACATCCCTTTTTAAGGTGGGTAATATTTTACAAAATGCGCGGGCAATCTTTCCTTCATAATAGCCAAGAAATATAAAGATAATACCCGCTAAGCCCAAAAAATGAGCCATTCGTCCAAATAAGGGAGAGTGTCTGGTATAGGCAGGATCTAAGGCAATCCAATCAAACTGCTGCAGGAATGGAACAGCCCCAAAACTAATGCCATAGAGAAAACAAAATATGTTAATAGGAGATAAAATATCCCGTCTTTTTAATATAGAAAATCCAATAGGGAATGCTGTAACTCCCAAGGTGATTAAGGGCAAAAACACATCAATGTCAGTAAAGAGAAAATAAAATAACGGAACGGCTAAAAAGATTAAAATTGCAATCCAATATGTGGGAAGGGAAAAAAATTGTTTTTTTAACATAAAAATTAACAGGATATTAATTCTTCAATATGGGCCGCAATGAACGCGCTTAAACGGGTTCGGGTATCAATAAAAAAAAGAGGATTGTAAATTATTAATTTAATGGCGTTGCCCAGAGAATCCCTCCATCGGTGTTCAAAAAGGGAGAACTGAAACAGCAGACGATATTTCCCCGTTGATATTTTCTTATCAAGACGGTATTTTTGAATAAACGTTTCGACATCCTCCAAAATATGCGGCCAAGTTTCTTTCTCGGCAATATCGCGATGTCCGCGCAAATAATGATGGGCGCGCACAAGCGCCGCAATCCCATATTTAAGTTGTTGAGACGACCCGTAGGAAAGTGAAAGGGGATCAAATCGCCAGCGCACAAGAACCTTGGGCAAAGAGGCCAATTTTGTTACGTTGAGGCCGCGAAGAAGAAGGTCGTAATCCTGAGAACGTAAAAATGCTTCACAATATCCGTTTAATTTCTTAATAATTTCCGCCCGTATCATTAAAGTAGAGTGAGGAAGCGGATTAACAAAACGCAGAAGTTGTTTCTTAATTGTTTTATGATTAGGGGCGTAGATATATTTCTTTAGGGTTTGGTTATTATAAAATAACTCAATTCCGGATCCGATAATTCCTATTTCAGGATGTCCCTCAAGAAAATTCACTTGTTCTTTTATTCTTGTTGGCAAGGCGACATCTCCAACATCAAGACGCGCTATATAGTCGCCATGGACGTACTGTAATCCTTCATTGAGCGATTTAGTGAGTCCCAGATTGTGGTTTCGGTCAATAAAAACAATCCTCTCGTCCTGAAATGATGAAGCAATTTCCCGCGTTCGGTCAGTGGAGCCATCATTAACAAGTATAATTTCTATATTCTTATAGGTCTGATTAAGGAGGGAGTCAATACTCTCCTTCAAAAAGCGCTCGCCATTATAGACGCTCATCACTATCGAAACCAAAGGACTATTTTCTTTTTCCACGTAATGGGTAGTCATACTCAGAATGCAAAATAGTCAAGTGAATTGGCGCATCCTGCCAGATT
>VGKE01000049.1 GCA_016867195.1 Candidatus Nealsoniibacteriota bacterium
AGTTCAAGGGGCATAACCAATGCTGTCTGTGCTAACCTTGCCAACACCGCTGTTAGTTGTCCATAGTAAGAATTGTTTGATTTTGAATGCATTAGGAGCGATTTGCCACGGGAGAATTTTCCCGTGGTTTTTTTTGAAAAAATTTTCCACACCATTATTTAATAAAGATATGCTATAATTAAATAGAAAGGTCAAAACTTAAAATAAAAAAACAAACAAGATATACTATTTTATGAAAAAAAGAGGTTTTACCCTGTTAGAGATTCCAATTTTAACGGGGGGAGCCTCTTAAAAAGCATTATGTTGAATAGAAGAAAATCTCTAACAGGGTTTACTTTAATTGAGTTATTGGTTGTTGTCTCCATTATTGGTCTTTTAGCCGGTATTGTCTTAGTTTCAGTGAGAACCGCCCGAAACAAAGCCAAAGACGTGTCAATACAATCAAACCTGGCGAATATGAGAGCGGCCGGAGAGATGTATGCAGATGCTAATTCTCCCAATGGTTATGCCGGTTTTTGCACCAACACCGGAACCTACGGCGGACAAAGAATGATAACAGCAGCGAACGACCAGAGCGGTCTTACTCGATGCGGAAATGCTAGCGGTGGTTGGGCAGCCTGCGCCCGGATGGTTCAAAATACTTCCAATGCCTGGTGCGTTGATAGCGATGGGAGTTCAAGGGGCATAACCAATGCTGTCTGTGCTAACCTTGCCAACACCGCTGTTAGTTGTCCATAGTAAGAATTGTTTGATTTTGAATGCATTAGGAGCGATTTGCCACGGGAGAATTTTCCCGTGGCATTATTTTTTCTTTTTAAGTAAATATGTTATGATAAATTTAATAATTTTTTTACTGAAACCAAATTTGGGAATTCAGATATGAAGCAAAAAATAATTGTAATTGTTATTCTTTTTTTAATATTTTTTTTGGCTCTTTTTTTGAGAATCTATTTTAGTTATGATAAAGTTTTTTCCGAGCCAATAAGATATGCTTCTGACGACGGCGTTTATCATATGAGATTGCTTGAGAACGAACTTTTAGGCAATCACTTTCCCCGTCGTATTTATTTTGACCCTTATACTTATTTTCCTTACGGCACTTATATTCATTTTGCCCCTTTATACACTCAGCTTTTGGCTGTATTTATCTGGTTGGTTGGTTTTGGGAGGCCAACATTGGAACTGATAAATAAAATCGCGCCTTTTTATCCGGCTGTTTTAGGGAGTTTAGTGGTATTTTTGGTTTATTTTATTGCCAAAGCGGTCTGGGACAGAAAAGTGGCTATTTTTTCCGCTTTTTTAATAAGTTTTTCTCCTCCGCTTCTTTTTCGTTCTTTATTAGGGGCGAACGACCACCATGTTGCCGAAGTGTTATTTTCTACCCTGGCAATGATGTTTTTAATTTTCGCCTTGACATCCAGGAAAACCGATGGGAAACAATCTTTAGATGATAAAGATGTCAAGGCACTGTCTTTTTTTGATAAACTGAAACTTGACTTCAAAGAAAATAAAAAATCCTGGCTTTTTGTTTTTCTCACGGGCATTTCTTTGGGTCTTTATTTTTTAACCTGGAATGGGGCATTGTTATTTCTTTTCATTATTTTTGTTTTTATAATTTCCTATTATTTAATTGAATATTTTTTGAAAAGGACGCAAAACTGGATTTTATTTGCCGGGGTTATTATTTTTTTGATTACCTTAATAATGATAACTCCTTTCTTCAACCACCCCGACGTTTTTCGTTCTGCTATGTATAATATTCAACATTTAGGAGCCCTAATTCTTGGTCTTATTGGATTTATATTTATAGGAGTTTCCGCTAACTTGTTTAAACAAAGAAGAATGAGCCTTAAGTTTTTTCTCTATTTCTTAATAATAACGTTAATTTTATGTTTGTTGATATTTAAATTATTTCTTCCCTCTCTTATTGAATGGATAATCAAAATTATTAAATCCGTTAACATCGGAATGGTCCCCCATGAACTTGCCCGAGAGATTATAGGCGAGATGCGGCCCCTTGGCTTGGAAGGAGCATTTTATTACTTTTCCTCTCTTTTTTACCTTGCCTTAATGGGTTTTGTTATTATTTTTCATCAATTTGTTAAAAAAAGAAAACCAGAGCATCTTTTAATTATTATTTGGACGGCCGTTATAATGTTAATGAGCAGCGTTATTTCCTTTTTTGGCCAGAATAGATTTGTCTATTATCTTGCCGTCAATATCGCTCTTCTGTCCGGTTTTCTAATTATTAAGGGTTTCCAATTTGGTTGGCAGGGGTTAAGGATTTGTCAAAGAATTCCCTTGCCGGCATCGGTTAAACCTTATTTTTTAACAGGCGTTATTTTGATTATTTTTAATGTTCTTTTTTTTCTAATTTTCCCCTTCCCTTTCAATATCGGCTCTTCGTATCCCAGAACCTTGCCTGATATTTTTCAAAGGGTCTTAGAAATCGCTAAGGCGGGACCCCCTACCGCAGACGAAGATTGGTACGAAAGTCTAAAATGGATAAGAGAAAATACTCCTGCTCCAGGAATTGATTATTATGATTTATATTTAGAACCCGGGGTTAATAAAGAAAAAGGAGAGATTAACCCTTATCCTTATCCAGAGAGTGCCTATGGTATTTTAGCCAGATGGGATGTGGGACATACGATAACTTATTATGCCCATAGAATTCCGAATGCCAATCCTTTTCAGCAGGGTGTTGGCAGAAAAGAAATAGGGGTGGCAAAAGAACCGGGTGAAACAGTTTTTTTTCTTGAAACCGATGAAGAAAAAGCCACGGATTATTTAGATATTTTAAAGACCAAATATATTATAACAGATTATGAGTCGGCTCATATTGCCGGTAGTTATTTGTCAAAAATAAAATGGGCCCAGGGGAATTTTGAAGGATATCATTTAAAAGGAGAGGAGTCGGAAGATTCTTTTAATAAATATGATAATTCAATGCTTGCGAGATTGCATATTTTAGACGGCAGGGAGGAAACAACCGAAACGGAAGTTGGGGATAGAAAAATAGAATTTTATATTAAGCCCCTGGACCATTTTCGTTTAGTTTATGAATCAAAAACGAAATTTATTTATTCTGTGGAGAGTTATAGGGATGATATTAAAAAAGTGAAAATTTTTGAATATGTCAAAGGAGCGAGAATTATCGGCAGGACTAGCCCCGGGGAGGAAATTAGTATTTCTGCCGAGATTACAACCAACCAGGGAAGAAAATTTATTTACCAAAAAAGCGTTGAAACAAAAGACGGTTCTTTTGAATTCATTGTTCCTTATTCTACTTTTGGGGAAAACGGAAGATTGTCTGGTCAAACCCAATTTTCGGTTTTCGCCCAGCCCTATAAATTAAAATTTGGAAATAAAGAAATTGAAATCAATATCTCCGAAAAAGATGTTTTAGATGGAAAAATAATTGAAATATAATTTTAAAAATGAATCTTTCTATTATTATCCCGGTGTTTAATGAGCAAAATACCATAGAAAAAATCATTAAAATGGTTGAAGCCGTTTCTTTACCGCTTGAAAAAGAAATTATCGTGATAGATGATGGTTCTTTTGATAAGACGAAAAATATATTAAAGGAATTGAACAGAAGATTTAATTTTATTCTTTTAGAACATCAAAAAAATCAAGGGAAAGGAGCGGCGATAAGAACCGGTCTTGCTTTTGCGACCGGTGATTTCATTATTATTCAGGATGCTGATTTAGAATATAATCCCAGCGAATATCCGCTCTTACTTGATCCTCTTTTGAAAAAAGAGGCAGATATAGTTTACGGTTCCCGGAATATTTCCAGTAATCCGCGTTTTTCTAAAATTTATTCTTTTGGCGGACAATTTCTAACTTTTGTTTTTAACCTACTTTTTGGAAAGAGATTAACCGATATCAATACCGGCTACAAAATTTTTAAAAAAGATGTTTTTGATAAAATAAATTTACAAGAAAATAGTTTTAATTTTTGTGAAGAAATAACCTGTAAGGTCGTGAAGGCCGGTTATAGTATTAAAGAAATACCTATTTCTTATAGGCCCAGGAATTTCAGAACCGGGAAGAAGATTCGTTGGTACCGCGACGGTTTAAAGGGTTTAGTTACAATAATAAAATATAGGATGTGTGGATAATTGGCTTTTGGAAATTTTATTTTTTGCTAAAATATAATAATGAAAGGTTTTAATAAAAAAATAACGGGGTTTGCCCCGCATAAAATTTGCTTTTGTATGGGGTTTACTCTCGTTGAGGTGCTCATTGTGGTGACCATAATGGGTCTGATTATGGGCATTGTGATGATTACGGTTGGCAGTGCCAGAGATAAGGCCAGGGATGCGGCTATTAAAGCCAATTTGTCCGGCATGAGAAGTGAGGGCGAGAATTACGCCACTGATAATCCGGGAGCAGGTTATTCCGGTTTCTGTAACGATAGCAAGACAATGGAATATAGGAATGCGGTTCTGGCCCAGAATAAAAAAGGAGTCGGTTGTGCCGAAGAAACAGATGGCAAAAAGTGGGCTGCTTGCGCTGATTTA
>VGKE01000050.1 GCA_016867195.1 Candidatus Nealsoniibacteriota bacterium
TTCCAACAACACGAAACATTGCGGCTTGGACGGAAAAACACCGAACCAAATGCTCAAATTACTAAATTAATCCGACCGCCAAAAGTCTGTGTTCAGAACATTGTAGAACTCGTCGGGCACAGGTTAAAGAATTCTTCGGCTGCAAGAGAGGCATGGGATTTGGTTGCCCAGGCAAAGGAAAATCTTGTGTAGATGTCTTCAAAAGTAATTACATAGCGCCTTACGCCGTTGATGAACTTTTCAATGGTGTCTAAGGCAATTAAATGACCGGGATACTCTGGTTTTATGTCTTTGGGCTTGTGAAGAACCTTTTGCCGGTTGGCTTTCTTGATTTTGCCGAAGTGCGATATCTTTTGCGGAAATATGCGCATCTTTTCAGGGTCGTCAGCAATGATTCTGGCAATGGTTCTGATTTGTGGACATTTAAGGCTGTATTCCTGGCAGAATGTTTTCAGCAACGGATGAATCTTTTCAGGACCAAGATTAGGATGTAGTGGATCGTGCCGGATTTGCTTAATCTTTTGCCTGATTTCAAACGGCCAGTCGCGCTTCCTTGTGTGCTTGGGCGTCCGTTTCTTGTCGTTGAGGAATATTAGTTTTCCTTGGTTATCTTTAAATGTCTTTTTCCAAAGAAACAGCGCTGAACGTTTGACCGGGAAAGCATCCATTGTAGCCTCAAGACCGTGCTTTTCCCAGAATACTAATACTTTGGCCTTGTATTTGGCTTTTTCTGTAAGCATACGGTATTTTAACCCGTCTTCGTATGCATTTACAAATCCTTTAACACCGGTAAACTTACAGTGCCAGTGATTGTAAAATTCCATCAGGTTTTTGGCCTTATGGAGTCCAATATGTATCTGGCATTATGCATAAAATGTAAAAATAATTCGCCCTTGAGAATTAAGCCGCCGAAAACATTAAAAATAATTATTACTACTATTGAGGTCTTAGATGGTTAAATTTAGGATAATAAAACCCGACGTTGGACGTCCAATGTCGGGTTTTCAATGCCTAAAATTTCCATGTGCCCGGGGTGGGAATCGAACCCACACGAGCTTGAAAGCTCACAACATTTTAAGTGTTGCGTGTATACCTTTCCACCACCCGGGCAATAATTTGTTAATTTTGAGGCACGGGCGGGAATCGAACCCACGTGTAAGGGTTTTGCAGACCCTTGCCTTGCCACTTGGCTACCGTGCCGCATTTTTATATAAATTTTACCCTATTTTTCTTTTTTTTCAACCCCGTAGAATTTACGGGGTCAACCCCTCCAAAATCTCTTCAATTTTTGAGGCCTCGCCTGTTTTTTCTTCTTTTTTAAAAATTATTTTGGGAATCGGTCTCATTTTCAGACGTTTGTTTAAAATCTGCTGGATATGATAAATATTGTTATTTAAAATTTTAAAAACATTCTCTGCTTGTTTTTCGCCGAGCAAAGAAACATAGACCTTTGCTTCTATTAAATTTGAGGTTGTTTCCACCCGGGTAACGGTCACTAAAACCCCCTGGGGAAAATCAACTTCCCGCGAAAGAATTTGACTTAGTTCCTTTTTTATTAAAGAATTGACGCGAAGAAGACGAGTGGACATTTAAATTATAATTCGGTTTTTTTCCTCTCTTTTATATATACCTGTAAAACATCTCCTTCCTCTATTTTCACGTCCCCCTCATATAAAATTCCACACTCTTGACCCTTAGTCACTTCACCAATTTTTTTCTTATCTCGCTGAAGTTCAATAATCTTTCCCTTGCCAACTATATCTTCGTTGCGAAAGACCTCTAAAAAGACCCCCTTTTGAACCTTGCCCTCAATTACTTTTCCGCCAATAATCTGACGATTCTTTTCAGTGAGAAAAACTGCCAAGACCTTGATTTTGCCTAAATCAGTTCTTACATTTTCCGGAACAATCCTTTTTTCTAAAAGCTGTCTGACCGCCTGAACTAATTCATAAATTACTTGAAAAATTATTATTGTTATCTTCTCTCTCTCAGCCAGTTTTTGAGCAGCCGGATTTGTTTTTACTCTAAATCCGATAATTTTTGCCCGACCGCCCTGAGCCAGTTTAATATCCGATTCGTTAATGTCGCCGACCTCTGCTTTTAAAATTCTTAAAACAACCTGGTCGCCGGGAATTTTTTTTAAAACATCTTTAATTGCTTCCAGCGTCCCCAAAACATCAACTTTCAAAATTATATTTAAAACCTTTTTTTCCGATTCAATATCAAAAACTTCTGGCTCTGATTTAATAGGTATTTTAATTTCTTTTTTAGATGTTTCAATATCTTCAAAAACCCTGAATTCCTCTCCCACTCCAGGCACCTGTTCAAAGCCAAGAACAACTATCGGCATTGACGGCAGCCCCCTTCCAACTGCCCGGCCCTGAAAATCCTCTATAATTTTTATCTTTCCCGCGGCCGAAGAAGTCCCCAGAACATCTCCCTTATTCAAAACGCCTTTTTCTAAAATTAGGGTAGCGATTGGACCGCGTTTGGAATCAAGAAACGATTCAATTACCAAGCCCTTGGCTGGGCCTGAAACATCTGCTTTTAAATTTTCTATTTCAGCAACTAATAAAATCAATTCTAAAAGTTCGGGGATACCCTGGCCGGTTTTGGCTGAAACTTCAACCGAGGGAATTTTTCCTCCCACTGATTCCACTAAAATATTTTGAACCGACAATTCTCTTTTAACTCTTTGAGGGTCCGCCTCTGACTTATCTATTTTATTAATAGCGACAATCATTGGAATTTGGGATTTTTTAATGTGTTCAATTGCCTCTTTTGTCTGGGGCTTCACTCCTTCTTCTGCCGCTACTACTAAAATCGCGATATCAGCCACTCTGGCCCCTCGCGAACGCATGGCCGAAAAGGCCTCATGACCCGGCGTATCAATAAAAGTGATTTTCTTGTCTTTCTCCTCCCGCCTGCCATCGGCCTGAGCCGAAGGCGATGGCGGGCAGGCAATTTCATAAGCGCCGATGTGCTGGGTAATGCCGCCGGATTCTTTCTCGGCTATATGACTTTTTTTAATATAATCAAGAATTGAGGTCTTGCCATGGTCAACATGACCAAGAACAACCACCACAGGCGGTCGGGATATTAAATTGTTTTGTTTTTCATTTTCAGCCATAGGTATCTTAGTTATTCGGAGTCAGGGACTTGCTAATTGCCTCTTTTTCCTCATCAGACAAAGAGTACTCTGATTGGCCGTCTTTTATCGGTTTCGCATAGACCCTGCTTCCTTCTCTGTTATAAATACCGGTAATTATCACTCCATTATTATTAGCATCAAGCAAGGCAATGGAAAAACTCTGGTCGCCGCCCACCCCGGAAAAAGGATTATATCTAACCATTCCAACCTTTTGAACAAAAAGACGGCTCTTCTTTTTTAAATCCGAGAACTCTTGAGAAATCTTATCTACTTTTTTCTCCAAATCCTCAAACTGTTTCAAAATATCTTTAAAGTCCTTTGGTTCTTCCCCTTTTTTGAATAAGTTAAACATATTTAATTATCCTAAAACAAATTTCCCTTTTATTCAAGAAAAATCCGAGGTCCGACCTCGGATTTTTCTGGGCGGTATGTATTTGAAAATATCTTTTTTAATTTCTCATTCATAATTATTTATTATTTCTTGCTTTTCTTCTGGTGCCATATTGTCTTTATAAATTTATACAACCTGAAATTCTAATTGAAAATTTTTTTGTTTTTTCTCGTCAGCCGAAAACAACCCTGGTTTTATTTCTTCATCAAGTTCTTTTAATCTCCTTTCGGCAATTTTTACATATTCTTCATTAGAATCTATACCAATATAATTTTTACCTAATCTTCTTGCGGCGACTGCGGTAGTTCCGCTTCCAATGAAAGGATCTAAAATAACTGCGTTTTTAAAAAAAGCAGAAAGTTTTATCAGATATTCACAAATTGCTAATGGCTTTACAGTTTTATGGTCGTTATATCCACCCTTCTCTTTCTTTGTCGGCTTCGGCAGAAGAAAAGTTTTGTCAATTAGTTCATTTATACTATTAACCGTAAAAACGTTTGCCGGATACATAATTATTGCCAATTTTAACATTAGTATTCAATAAGCCAACTTCATGTTTTAACATATTATCTAGATATGTCTGGTTAGCCGGTTTTTGGGCCATCGCAATTGGTTCAAAGCAGGATTTTATTTGCGGAGTTTTCCAACCATTCAATCTTTCTTTAATTTTTTCTTTTTCTTTCTCGCTTATGTTCATTTTCTTAATAAAATGGTCTACGCCCATTGCCTTTGCTTGATTCTGTGTGTAAATCCACATAAAAGCGTCTCGGATTTCAAATCCAGCATCATCTATTACGGAAGCCATTCTATGATAAAGTCTGAGGCTTGAAAAAGAAAAGAAAAATCCACCGGACTTTAACACCCTAAAAATCTCTTTTGACACTTCAAAATACCAAGAATAAAATTTTTTTCCTTGCTCGCGGTCAAATTTCATTCCGGCTGGTAAGG
>VGKE01000051.1 GCA_016867195.1 Candidatus Nealsoniibacteriota bacterium
TAAAACCAACCGAGAACTGTTCTCGGCAATATTGCCGAGAACAGTTCTCGGTAGTTGCTAACTTACCATTTTACATTTTCGTCATTGCGAGGAGTGAAGCGACGAAGCAATCTCGTTTTCTATATGTTTATGTTGGGATTGCTTCGCTGCGGCTCGCAATGACGTAGTGACTGTAAACAACGCTATTATTTCCTACATATAATTTTATCTTCTACTAAAAAATCAAGAAATTTCTTTCCTATAATTTTGTTTTTGTATTGTAAAGGAAAGTTTACCTGTTGCCTGTGCTTTAGATTTCTTTCTAAAAACTCTCTGAAAGCGCTCTCTGGTAATAACTCTCGTGATGCCCACTGCTTAAGAAATTATAAACATCAAACGCGCAACCTATAATTTCGTAACTCAACTCTGGATATAAGATATCTTTTTTTAAGTTGACTCCCCATTTTCAATATTCGTATATTCGTAAAAAATTCGTTATTCGTTGATGGTTCACCTCCTCACTAGTTGTCTTAATTCTACTGGATTGAGCGAATAACTCTGGGCGGTTTCTAAAGCCACCTCCTTGGCTCTTACCAGATTGGCTAAATATCTGTTTAAAGAAATCATTCCAATTTCCGCAGATGTTTCAACAACCAAAGGTATTTCATGAATCTTGCCTTCGCGAATCAGGTTAGACGTGGCCGGCGTATTAAGCATTATTTCGCAAGCCGGAATTAATCCGCCCTGAATTCTGGGCAGGAGCCGCTGAGAGATAATAGCGATTAAAGAACCGGATAACTGGGCCCGAATCTGACCCTGCTGAATACCTGGAAAACTGTCAACAATTCTATGAACGGTCTGGCTGGCCGAATTAGTGTGGAGGGTGGCTAAAACCAGATGGCCGGTTTCAGCCGCGGTAATGGCTGTGGCAATGGTTTCTGGGTCCCTCATTTCGCCGACCATAATAACATCCGGGTCCTGACGAAAAGTTGATTTTAAGGCCTTGGCAAAACTTAAAGTATCGCGGTAAAGTTCCCGCTGGTCAACAATTGAACGGTCGTCTTCAAAGATATATTCAATAGGGTCTTCAATAGTAATAATATGCTCGGCCCGGGTATGATTAATTTCATCAATTAAAGCGGCCAAAGTAGTAGATTTACCTTGAGAAGAAGGACCAGTAAGTAAAATAAATCCTTGGGAAGGCCGGATAAGTTCGTGTAAAATCGGCGGCATATTCAATTCCTCAAGGGTAAGAATTTTACTGGGAATTAAACGAAGAGCGCAGGAAATATTGCCTCTCTGGTAAAAGATATTAACCCTGAACCGGGCTTTATCGTTAAAGTTATAAGAAAGGTCAATCTCTTTTTCCCGAAGAAACCTTTGTTGCTGCTCTTCTTCCATTAATCCAAAAGCAAGATTTTTAGAGTCCTCGGCCGAGATTTTTTTTCTTTTAATTAAAGAGACCAAACGGCCGGCTATTCTAAGAATCGGCGGATGGCCGGGAGAAATATGCAAATCCGAAGCATTTTGAGATAAGGTGATTTCTAATAAATCCTTAAGTTGCGTGTTGTTCATAATTTTATCATTTTAATATTTTTCTAATTTCCTTAACGACCTCGCTGGGCGTGAAATGGGCTTTAATTAAAAATTTTGCTGCGCCTAATTTTAGGCCTTTCTCTACCTCTTCTTTTTGACCTAAATTAGAAAGAATAATTACTTTTAAGTCCTTTAATTTCTCGTTGCTTTTAATTTTCCTCAAAATCTCCCAGCCGTCAATATTGGGCAAAACAATATCTAAAAGCAAGAGGTCGGGTTTTTTCTCTTCTATTTTTTTCAGGCATTCCTGACCATCAACCGCAATTTCCACCGCATAGCCAAATTCTTTCAATTTAATGGCATAAATCTCAGTGATATATGGGTCGTCTTCAACTAATAAAATGGATTTCATTTTATTTCTCTTCGGCCACGCGGAGGACCTCTTCAAGAGAGGTGGCTCCTTCTAAAACCTTTAATATTCCGTCTTGTTTCATTGTCACCATTCCCTGACGCTGGGCTTCTTTCAAAATTTCTCCCTCTGAAGGTCTGGTCAAAATGAGCTCGGAAAGTTGAGGGGTCATTTCTAAAATTTCAAAGAATCCTATTCGGCCGGAATAACCAATATTATTACACTTCTTGCAACCCACCGGTTCGCAAACATAAAGCGTCTTATCTAATTTAATTGTTTTCTTTATTACGGCTGGAAAATTATCTATTTCTTTTAAAATTAAACTTTTTACCTCCTGATTCGCCTTTTGCCTTTTTTTGCAATGAGGACAAAGTTTTCGGGCTAAACGTTGGGCAATGGCTAAACTTAAGGTGGGGGGAATAAGAAAGGGTTGAACTCCCATATCTATCAAACGAGGGACCACGCCCAAGGCATTTGAGGTATGTAAAGAAGATAAAAGAATGTGGCCGGTAAGAGCGGCGTGAATAGATAAAGAAGCTGTTTCTTCATCACGAATCTCGCCAACCATAATAATGTCCGGGTCCTGCCTTAGCATATAGCGGAGACCGGAGGCAAAGGTATAACCGATTTCCGGCTTCACTTGCGACTGGTTAACTCCTTCAATAAAATATTCTACCGGGTCCTCAAGGGTCATAATATTCTCTTCTTCTTTATTAAAAAGACCTAAAATAGAATAAAGAGTGGTGGTCTTACCAGAGCCGGTAGGTCCGGTAGAGAGAATCATTCCGTAGGATTTTTCCAGAGCATTTTCTATGGCCTTAAGATTGCGGCCGGTTATGCCCAACTCCTCAAAACTTACTTTCCTTTGACCGGGATCCAGAACCCTCATTACAACTTTTTCCCCCAAAGTGGTGGGGAAAGTAGAGACCCGGAAGTCAATATTTCGGCCGGTGACAGCGGCAGAGAAACGACCATCTTGAGGAACACGGGTCTCGTCAATTTTTAAATTAGAAATAATTTTAATCCGAGCCACCACGGCTTGATGAACCCTTAATGGTAAAAAAAGACTGGGGTGTAAAATTCCGTCTAGACGAAAACGAACCTGTAACCTTTCCCTGGTCGGCTCAATATGAATATCCGAAGCGTTTCCGTCAACTGCATGTCTTAATATAACTGCCACCACCTTAGAAATCGGCGCTTCTTCAACCATTCTTTCAAACTCAGCCATTCTCCCTTTGGTCGGCACTGCTTTAATCTCTTCAGTGGCCAGTTCGGTTTTTAATTCTTCCAAGGCCAGACTTACTTCTTTTTTTAAACTCCGGTATTTTTTTAAAAGTTCTCCAAAATTTGTGGGGGTAATAAGTAAAATACTATAATTAAAATTACTTTGGTGAGAGAGAAATTCCAGTGCCTCTCGGGCCTTTAAATCGTCAGGATAAACCATGCCAATTTCCAGATAATTATCTTTCTTAAACAAGGGTATCATTCGATAATATTTGGCTGATTCTTCGGGCATTGACTCTAAAACATTTAAAGGAACTTCATCGGGGACAACGACCTTAAGGGGAATTTTCAGTTGCTCGCCCTTTAAACCAAACAGAAAATCCTCAGAAACAATTTTCTTCTCTAAAATTATCTCTTCTTCTTTTTGGCCGGAGCTTTTAATTTCATACTCCAGGGCTGTTGCCCGGTTTTTATCAATAATTTTCTTTTTAACTAATTGTTGAACTAAGGACATAGAATCAACGAATAACGAATCCATTACGAATATACGAATATACGAATATACGAATATACGAATAACGAATTTTATATTCGTAAATTCGTAACATAATTCGATATTCGTTGATTTCGTAAATTCGCAACTGATTCGTTATTCGATGATGGCTCAGTACGGTATAAATGGATTCTCTTTCCCCTTTTCTCCTTCAAATAAAGGAATTTCTTCAAAGGGCTGGAGCTCTGTTAGAGCCGGGGATTTTAAAATATCAAAATTGATGGTAATTGTTTTTTTAATAAAAAGCGGCTCAATCGGAGCAACGGTTTTTTCCTCTCTGAAAAATCCGATATAAAGAATCGCGAGTATAATCAATAATATCGCCCCGAAAACCAGAATAAAATATTTTTGTTTTTTCTTTTCTTTGATAAAAGTAATAGCCATATTATTTAAATCAAAAAATTATTCAACGGCCCCATTACCAGAAAGGCCTTCCTCTATAATCTCTGAAAATATCCGGGCCGTCAATCTTAAATCAAAGGTAAAAAACTCTCCCTCTTCTGGCTCGGAAAAACTGATTGATTCCACCTTAATCATTCTAATGTTCTTATAAAGAACCTCCTTTAAGAAATTCTTTAAGGCCGGATAAGAGCCCAAAACCGAAATATTAAAAGAAATTTCAGGAGGAACGGCTTTTTCTAAATTAATATCCTTTAAAATCAACCCGCTTTCCGGGGCCCTTTTTTGAATAAAATTAAAAAAACCGATTAC
>VGKE01000052.1 GCA_016867195.1 Candidatus Nealsoniibacteriota bacterium
TCAATTAATATGCAAAAACGTCGGGTTTTTATTGCTATAAATTTATCGGGGGATATAAAGAAGAAATTGGCGGAATTCCAGAAGAAACGGTCGGAGTTGCCGGTGAGATGGACCAAGTCAGAGAATTTACACATTACTTTGGATTTTTTAGGTTATCTTAGAGATGAAGAGCTTTTGGAAGTTTCTAAAACTGTAAAAGAGGTTGCTTTAAAGCATACTCCTTTTGAGATTAAGTTAACTAAAATTTGCTACGGCCCTACAGACAAGAAGCCGCCTCGGATGATTTGGGCATTAGGGGAAAGGTCAGAAGAATTTTCTGTCCTAAAAGAAAATCTGGACAAAATATTAGGGGTTTCTGAAAGTCGGGTATTTTCCCCTCATATTACTTTGGGCCGGCTCAGGCAATGGGAATGGCGCCGAATTGAACCCGAGGAGAGACCGGTGGTTGACGAAGAAATAAATTTGAGTTTTTTAGTAGAGTCAATTGAGGTGATGGAGAGCGTATTGAAGAAAGCTGGAGTAGAATATGCGATATTAGAGTCCCTACCGTTAGATGGCTCTAAAACTTAATATCAATCTTTAAATTTCTAATGTTTGAAAATTGGAACATTGAGATTTGATTGAAAATTGATAATTGATAATTAAAAATTGAAAATTATGCATATTCATTTCATTGGTATCGGCGGAATAGGAGTCAGCGCCTTGGCTCAATATTATTTAGCAAAGGGCCATAAAGTAAGCGG
This sequence comes from Candidatus Nealsoniibacteriota bacterium, assembly GCA_016867195.1. Lineage (GTDB taxonomy): Bacteria > Patescibacteriota > Minisyncoccia > Minisyncoccales > GWA2-38-27 > VGKE01. The sequence goes on from VGKE01000052.1 coordinate 744, forward strand.
CTCGGATTTGGTTTCTTCGGAAATAACTGATTATCTCAAAAATTTGGGAATAAAAATAAAAATAGGAAAGCATAAGGCGGAAAATCTGCCGAGAAACGTTGATTTGGTTGTCTACAGTCCCGCGGCGCGGCCGGATAACCCCGAATTAATGGCAGCGAAAAAATCAAAAATAAAACTTTTATCCTATCCCCAAGCGCTTGGAAAATTGACGGAAGAATATTTCACAATAGCCGTTTCCGGGACGCACGGAAAGAGCACGACAACGGCAATGGCCGCTTTGATTTTCGTTAAAGCGGGATTGAATCCAACGGTGATTTTGGGAACAAAACTTAAAGAGTTTAATAATAGCAATTTTCGGCTGGGCGGAATATCGGATTTTAAAATTAGCAACGAGCGTCAAAAAATTTTGATAATTGAAGCGGACGAGTGGCAGGCCTCTTTTTTAAATTATCGTCCGAAAATTATCGTTGTAAATAATATTGAAGCCGAACATCTGGATTATTACAAAAATCTTGATAATTTACTGCGGACATTTCATAAATATTTTTTACGCCTTTCAGGCAACGGAACTTTAATTGCCAATCGCGACGACCGCAATGTTTGCAAGATATTGTCTCGCTTTCCGTCTCCAAGAAAAATTTCCGTTAGAAAATTTTCAATCAATCAAAAAGAGGCGGAAAAAATTAAAAATATTTTAAAAATACCAGGCGAGCATAATATTTATAATGGGCTGGCTGCTTTGACTGTAGCCCGGGTTTTGAAAATTCCCGATAGGACTTCGTTCAGGGTATTATCAGAATATAAAGGGGCCTGGCGGAGATTTGAGATAAAACAGTTAACAGTTAACAGAAAGCAGTTAACATTAATAAGTGATTACGGTCACCATCCGACCGAGGTTAAGGCAACTTTATTAGCCGCCCGGCAGAAATTTCCAAATAAAAAAATTTGGTGCGTTTTTCAACCCCACCAATATCAGAGAACTTTTTATTTATTTAACGATTTTGTAAAGGTTTTTTCAGAAGCGCCGGTTGACCTATTAATAATTACTGATATTTATGATGTGGCGGGAAGAGAAAGGGGAGAGATAAAAAAGAAAATTAATTCAGCGAAATTAGTCAAAGCCATAAAAAATTCCAAAAGTTCATTGCTACATAGCAATAGACTTTTTGCTCGGAGTATAATATACCTCTCCTTTAAAAAAATAAAAAATTATTTAATAGATAATCTAAAAGGCGAAGAAGTGGTGATTATTATGGGCGCTGGCGATATTTATAATTTAACAGCCGAGTTTTCCACACACTCTATTGACAATTAGAGCCAAAAAAGAGAAAATAAATAAAGAGCAGGACTTAACAATAATTAAGGTGTCAAGGTCGAAAATTAATCTATTAATAAAAAACTAACAAATATGAATACAATTATTTGGATAATTGTGATAGTTGTCGTGATTGGGGTGGTAATTTATTTTTTCAAAGACAAGCTTTTCAAGAAAGAAGGGGGTCCGAAACCGCCAACCAGCGGCCCGACAATGTAATTTAATAAGGAAATGTAATTCAATTAGGAATTGAAATAATAACTAAAAAAGAACGCTCGCCCTTGGCGAGCGTTTGCGTTTTACCGCTCTCTATTTGGCTTTTTTAGTTTTGGTCCCCGGCCTTGGCCCTTTCTCGTTGGATTTTGTCATAGGTTTCCCGGCGATGAACTGGGATGCTTCCTGGGGCAATAATTCCCAGGCGCACCTTGTCTCCGCGAACATTCACAATTATAATCTCCACTTCATCGCCAATCATAATTGACTCATCTTTTTGTCTAGTCAAGACCAACATCTTTGACTCCTTTCCAAACAAACTCTTTCCTTATAAATTGTTAAGACATTACACTATTTAAATATTAACAAATTTAAAGATATTGTCAATAACAGAAAGGTTTTGTATAATGGAGATAATGAACCGAACTATTAATATAGAGGCAATTAAATATTTAGATAAACAGATTAAGGTTTGCGGCTGGGCTCAGGCAATTAGGTCTCATGGTAAAATTATTTTTATTGACCTCCGCGATATGAGCGGAATTTTACAATTGGTCTGTTCGTCAGATATGGCAAAAGAAATCCGACCGGAATGGGTTATTGAGGCAATAGGGGAAATTAACAACAGACCGGCCAAAATGGTCAATCCTAAAATTGCGACAGGGAAAGTGGAATTAGCGGTTAAAGAATTAAAAGTTTTGTCTAAGGCAAAGACCCTGCCTTTTTCTATTGAAGGAGACGGTTATGAGATTAATGAGGAAAAAAGATTGAAATACCGATATCTGGACTTAAGAAGAGAGCGGCTAAAGAAAAATTTGAAAGCCCGCAACGAAATTATTAGATTTATTCGGGAATACCTTAGAAAAGAAAATTTTATTGAGATACAGACCCCGCTTTTGTCCAAATCAACGCCTGAAGGAGCAAGGGACTATTTAATTCCCTCCAGACTGCACCCGGGTAAATTTTTTGCTCTTCCTCAATCGCCTCAGCAATATAAACAACTATTAATGCTCGCGGGTTTTGAAAAATATTTTCAAATAGCCCCCTGTTTTCGCGACGAAGCGGCCAGAGCCGACCGTTCTCCTGGAGAATTTTATCAATTAGATATAGAGATGTCTTTTGTTGAACAGGATGATATTTTAAATCTGACCGAGAATCTTTTCACCGCGCTTGTTAAAACCCTTTTTCCGGAAAAAAGGATAAAAAAAATTCCTTTTCCTCGTCTTTCTTACCAAAGCGCAATGGATAAATATAATAGCGATAAACCAGACCTGAGAAACGATAAAAACAATCCTGATGAACTGGCTTTTTGCTGGCTCATTGACTTTCCTTTATTTCAAAAACAAAGCAAGGAGGACTTTTTTTACGGGGCTGGTAAAAAATTAGCGCCTTCGCATCATATGTTTACCGCTCCTAAAAAAGAGGACATTAAGATGCTTGACAAAGAGCCCTTAAAAGCAAAATCATATCAACACGACTTAGTATTAAACGGTGTGGAAATTGGCGGCGGCAGCATCAGAATTCACGACCTCAAAATTCAAGAGAAAATATTTGATTTGATTGGTTTTAGCAAAAAGCAGAAGGAGCAATTTTCTCATTTCTTAGCCGCTTTTCAATATGGAGTGCCTCCTCACGGCGGAATCGCTCCGGGCCTTGACCGTTTTATAAGAATATTATTAGGAGAGAATAATATCAGAGAAACAATTGCCTTTCCTTTAAGCGGCGACGCCAGGGATTTAATGATGGACGCTCCTTCAGAGGTCTCAGAAGAGCAATTAAAAGAACTTAAAATCAAAATAAAAGTGTGAAACATCCGATGTTTAACACTTTTAATGCTTTCAAAGGTTTATGAAAATAAAAATCATTTTGATTTCTTTTATTTTAAGTTTACCTTTTTGGTGGGGGATGAATACCCTTGCCAGAAATATAGAAGCTTTTACGTTTGAGCAGGCCTTATTAGAAAATCCTCGAATTTTTACCGCTCAATTAAATCAAAAAATTTTTGAGGATGAATTAAGAAAGATGAATCTCGTAAAAGAAAAAAGGGGACTTTTGGCAGCGATAGATATTAAAGCGAATTCAGTAACTTCAATTGAAATTGACAAGCAAGG
>VGKE01000053.1 GCA_016867195.1 Candidatus Nealsoniibacteriota bacterium
TATTATATTTAAATTATTCATAATTCCTAATTCATAATTCTTTTATCAATTCTTTCCCGTTTTCCGGGCATAATAAGCGCATATTTTTTTCGAAATTATAACTGAAACTTCTTTCTTGTTTAAAAATTCATTTAGAGTATTTTTAAATTCTTCTGAATTAACCGGATCTATTGTTTTAACATTCTTAACCCCGCAAGCTTTAACAATTTTTTCTATATCTATTCCTTCTGAAACTTCACCCATTCCCGTTTCACCCATGCCTGGATTCGGTTGATGTCCGGTCATAGCCGTTATCCTATTGTCCATTACGATAATTAAGGGATTTGAGTTATTATAAACAGCGTTGATCAGGGCCGGAATTCCGGCGTGAAAAAAAGTTGAGTCGCCAATCAAAGCTATTAATTTTTCTTTATTGCCGATGGCTTTTTTAACACCGTGCCCTATTCCGATGGAAGACCCCATAGACAAAAGATAGTCTTGAATATTATGAGGCGGGAATCCGGCAATCATATAACAGCCTATATCTCCGCCGAAAATAGTACCTTGAGGAGCCATTTCTTTTATAATAGAAAAAGAACTCCAGTAGGGACAACCCTGACAAAGCGTCGGATATCTAATTGGAATCCCGGTTTCAAAATTTTTATTTTTAAGCGGGATTGGGATTTTTACTTTTTTATTCAATATCTTGATAACCGCGGACAATACTTTTTTAGAATTCAATTCTCCTGTGTTTGGCAGGAAATTTTTCCCAAAAATATCAAGTTTACAATTTATTTCTTTTGCCAAAGCCCTAACTTCTTTTTCTAAATATCCTTCTAATTCTTCTACAATTAAAACCTTTTTGAGGCCCTTGATAAATGTCTTTATTTTCTTTTCCGGCAAAGGATAGAAAAAATCTAACTTCAAAACCGGAATATCTAAATCAAACTCTTCCAAAACCTCTTTTACATAAAGATAAGATATTCCCGATGTTATAATCCCAAGATTGGCAGAGACCGAGTCCCTGTTAACAGGGACTCGGTCGCCGTTAACTCTCTCGGCGAATTCCCTAATTTTCTCTATTTTTTCCAATAACTCCCTTTTCATCTCCAGCACCCTCGGCGGCATAGTTACAAACTTTTTAACGTCTTTAATAAATTTTCCCTTTTGTTTCAGATGCAACTCTGCGAGGAGTCTGCTTCGTATCCAGTGGATTTCGGATTTCGGATTTATTACAATCGGCATTCTCTGATGCGCAACTCTTGTTGTTGTTCTTACTATCACTGGAATTCCAAATTTCTCTGAAATCTCAAAGCCTAATTTTACAAAGTCCTTTGCCTCCTGGGCGTCAGAAGGCTCTAATATTGGGATGTGGGCCAAATAAGCGTAGGCCCGAGAGTTTTGCTCTGATTGAGCCGAGCTCCAACAGCCCGGGTCATCGCCTACAATTATTACAAAAGGTCCTCTTGAACCGGTATAACAAAATGGCAGCAAGCTATCTGAACAGACATTTAAACCGAAATTTTTCATTGCAACCAAACACCTTAAGCCGGAAAAACTGGCTCCGATTGCCGCTTCTAAAGCCACTTTTTCATTAGTTGAAAACTCAAAATACACGCCGCTTTCTCCGGCAATTTTGGAAAAAATATCTCCGATTTCCGAAGCCGGCGTTCCGGGGTAAGTGGAAACAAACTCCACCCTCGCTTCCAGCGCTCCTTGAACAATGGCCTCATTACCTAATAAAACTTTCTTCATAAAACAAAATTAATTAGTTTATCGGGAACGAAAATTATCTTTTTAATTTCTTTATTTTCTATCCATTTTATCATTTTTTTGCTCTTTAGAACAATGTCTTTGACCCCTTCCTCGGAAATTCCCGCTTTAATTTCTATTTTGTCTCGAACTTTGCCGTTAATCTGAACAATCAAATTTATGGTTTCTTGCTTGATTAATTTTTCATCATATTTCGGCCATTTCTGCTGACAGCAAAAACCTTTTAAGCCGGCTCGCTCCCAAAGCTCCTCGGTAATATGAGGGGCAAAAGGCGATAAAAGAGTTAGAAATAATAAATAATGAACTAAGGATATTTCTTCTTGCTTATCTAATTCATTTGCCAAAATCATTAAAGCAGAAACCGCGGTATTAAATTTTAAGCTTTCTATATCATCCCCCACCTTTTTTATTGTTTTATGAATCAGACATTCTAATTCCTTGTTATCTGTTATCTGTTTACTGTTATTTGTTTTCTCCTTTAGCCACCAGGTTTTCTCCAAAAACCTCCTCGCCCCTTTTACTCCCTTGGTATCCCAGGGAATCATCTGTTCAAAGGGTCCCATAAACATCTCGTATATTCTCAAGGTATCCGCTCCGTAATTTTTAATAACTTCGTCAGGATTAACCACGTTTCCTCGCGACTTTGACATTTTTATTCCGCCTCCTCCTAAAATAATCCCATGGGAAGTCCTCTTTTTATAGGGCTCTGGTCCAACTGATTTTGGTACAGCTCCAATATCCCATAAAAATTTATAAATAAATCGGGAATAGAGTAAATGCAAAGTTGTATGCTCCATGCCGCCATTGTACCAATCAACCGGCATCCATTTTTTAAGGAGATTATCTCCTGCGAGTTTTTTATCATTTTTCGGATCACAGTATCTTAAATAATACCAATTAGAACCGGCCCAATTTGGCATAACATCGGTTTCTCTTTTGGCCAGGGTTCCACATTTTGGACAATTTGTCTTTACCCACTTTTCAGCCTTTGCCAAAGGCGACTCGCCTGTTTCGCTTGGTCTATATTCTTTAACTTTTGGCAATTTAATCGGCAAGTCCTTTTCCGAGACCGACTGCCAACCGCATTTTTCACACTTAATCATTGGGATTGGCTCGCCCCAATATCTCTGTCTTGAGAAAATCCAATCCCTTAATTTGTAATGGGTTGCTTTTTTGGCTAAACCCTTCTTTATCAACCATTCAGTTATCCTTTCTCTGGCATCTTCTGACTTCATACCGGTAAAACGTCCGGAGTTAATTAAAACGCCTTCTCCCTCGTAAGCCTTAGAGAGACCCTGGTTCCTGTAAGGCTTTACAATAGAGACCCGGATTTCTGTTGGCTTCTCTGTTGGCTTAATAACGTCAATTATTGGCAAGTTATATTTCTTGGCAAAATCAAAATCTCGCTGGTCATGGCCTGGTACAGCCATAATAGCGCCTGTGCCATAACTCATTAAAACGTAATCAGCCACAAAAATTGGAATCTCCCTATTATTAACCGGGTTTATCGCCTTGATGCCTTTTAATTCTATTCCCGTTTTTTCCCTGCTCTCGGACAGCCGCTCTTTTTCTATCTTCTTTTTTGATTCTTTAATATATTGCTCAACAAATTTATAATTAATAATTTTGTCTTTGAGTTGCTCAATTAAAGGATTCTCCGGAGCCAGAACTAAATAAGTGCAGCCGAACAAAGTATCAGCCCGTGTTGTGAACACGGGAATTTTCAATTTCCCCCCGCTCTTTTGCAAAAGGGCGGAGTTCAATAAATTTGGAATTTTGAATTCTACCTCCCATCCCTCTGACTTCCCTATCCACTCTTTTTGAGCAATTTTTACTCTCTCTGGATAATCAACCAATTCCAAATCCTGAATCAACCTCTCGGCATACTTTGTAATTTTTAACATCCACTGCTCTCTTTCTTTTCTCACCGCATTATAACCGCATCTTTCACATTTCCCTTCAACCACCTCTTCGTTAGCCAAACCGATTTTACAGGAAGGACACCAGTTAATCGGCATCTTTATTTTATAGGCCAGTCCTTTTTTAAATAACTGTAAAAATATCCATTGGGTCCATTTATAATAATCAGGATCTGTTGTTTTAATCTCTCTTAACCAATCAAAAGAGAGGCCTAATTTTTTTTCCTGACGTTTAAAATTAGCGGTGTTTCTTTTGGTGACTATTGCCGGATGAATCCCGACTTTAACAGCAAAATTTTCAGTGGGCAAACCAAAAGCATCCCAACCCATAGGAAATAAAACATTAAAGCCCTGCATTCTCTTCTTCCGTGCCAGAATGTCTAAGGCAACGTAACCTCGACAATGTCCGACATGGAGCCCTTCGCCCGAAGGATAAGGAAATTCAACCAATAAATAACATTTTATTTTTTTTGATTTATCTCTGGCCCGAAAAACATCCATCTCCTCCCATTCTTTCCGCCATTTCGGCTCTATTTTTTTAGGATTATATTTCTTCATATATTATGATGTGTAGGAAATAATAGCGTTGTTTATAGTCACTACGTCATTGCGAGCCGCAGCGAAGCAATCCCAACATAAACATATAGATAACGAGATTGCTTCGTCGCTTCACTCCTCGCAATGACGAAAATGTAAAATGGTAAG
>VGKE01000054.1 GCA_016867195.1 Candidatus Nealsoniibacteriota bacterium
GACCATTAGGGTTGTTTCTTTTATTTGCTCTTCTAATTTTTTAATCTCTATTCTGAAATCAGTTTTTGCAATAATTTTTCTTAAAGTTTCTGCTCCGGTCCCGGCCTCAAAGGCCTGGCCATATTTTAAAGAAAAATCATAATATTCCACCTCGGAAAGAACTTTCAGCGGCTGAATCCCTGCTACCTCTTCTTTTCTTTTATCTCTCTCTGTTTTTAACCCCTCTAAAACCGTCTCTCGGTTAGGGTTATGAAGCCCGTTTCGTTTAGCGGCTACGTTAGACATCTGACTTTTTGATAATAGGGATTTCGCGATTTTTAGACCCTTTGCCTTAATTTTGTACTCTTTCTCAATTTCCTCTAAAATTTTTTTCTTCGCATCCTCGCTAACTTCGGTAATAATATAGGCGGCGAAATAAATTACTCTTTCTATCTGCTGCATTGGAATATCTAAAACCATTCCCATTCTTGAGGGAATTCCTCGTAAAAACCAGATGTGAGAAACCGGACAGGCCAGTTTAATATGGCCCATTCTTTCTCGGCGCACCGATGATTTTGTTACTTCAACTCCACACCTGTCGCAAACTACTCCTTTATAGCGAACCCTCTTATATTTACCGCAGTAACATTCGTAGTCTTTTTCCGGGCCAAAGATTCTCTCGCAAAAAAGACCGTCTTTCTCTGCCTTCTGGGTCCGGTAATTAATGGTTTCTGGTTTTAAAACCTCGCCATGAGACCACGAAAGAACGTCCTCCGGCGAAGCAATTTTTATTCTTAATGCTTCTAAATCTGTTACATGCATAATATTAATTCAAAATGTAAATATGAACAAGTTCCGTCTACGGACGAGCAAAGTTAAAAATGACAATGTAAAATTTTAAAATTTTAAAATTTTAAACTGTCACTTTGCATTTTGATTTTTTAATTTTGCATTTTCTCGTTTCTCTTTTATTTCTACGCTCAAGCCCAGTGATTTCAATTCGGCAACCAGTAAATTAAACGAAGCCGGGAGGCCGGGATTTTTAATCGGCTCTCCTTTTAAAATCGCTTCGTAAGTGCTGGCTCTGCCTGAAACGTCATCTGACTTTATGGTCAACATCTCCTGTAAAATATTAGCCACTCCATAACCCTCTAATGCCCAGACCTCCATCTCTCCAAATCTTTGACCGCCGAACTGGGCTTTTCCACCCAGGGGCTGTTGAGTAATTAAAGAATAAGGGCCAACTGACCTCATATGAATTTTATCTTCAACCATATGAATTAACTTCATCAAATAAACATAACCAACGGTAATTTTCTCCTGAAAAGGGAATCCGGTTTTACCATCGTATAAAACAACTTTCCCATCCTCAGAGAAACCTGCTTTTTTAAGCTCTCCTTTAATGTCTGCCTCTTGAGCGCCGGACATAGCCGGAGAAATAGCAATATGGCCTAATTTTTGAGCAGCCAGGCCTAAATGACTCTCCAAAATCTGGCCAATATTCATTCTAGAAGCAACGCCTAAAGGATTTAAAATAACATCTACCGACGTTCCGTCTTCCAAAAAAGGCATTTCTTCTTCCGGAACGACTCTGGAAATAACTCCTTTATTGCCATGACGGCCGGCTAATTTATCTCCGGCCCGAACTTTTCTGATTACTGCCACCTCAACTTCAATTCTTTTGATAATCCCGGGATCTAACTTATGGCCCTGACTTCTGGAAAAAACCTTTACGTCAATTACTCTCCCTCTCTTTCCATGCTCCATTAATAAAGAAGTATCTTTAATATCTCTGGCCTTCTCCCCAAAAATTGCCTTTAAAAGTCGTTCTTCGGCAGTTAAGCCGGCTTCTCCTTTTGGTGAAATCTTGCCGACCAAAATATCATTCGGGCCTACTTCGGCACCCATTCTGATAATCCCCTCTTCATCTAAATCCTTTAATTTTTCCTCGGACACGTTGGGAATATCGTAAGTGGTAACCTCGGGACCTAACTTTGTTTCCCTGACATCGCAAGTGAAATTTTCAACATGAATTGAACTGTAATAATCATTTTTAACCAAACGCTCTGATATAATAATAGCATCTTCAAAATTAGCGCCTTGCCAAGAAAGAAAAGCGGCTAAAACATTTTGCCCTAAAGCCAACCGGCCCCGAGATATTGCTCCGCCGTCGGCTAAAATATCACCCCTCTTAATTTTCTGCCCTTTTTTAACAATCGGCCTTTGATGGAAACAGGTGTACTGGTTGGTTCTGATAAAAGTCCTTAAATCGTAATTTTTGATTTTTGCTCGCCCGGAGGCGGAACTTGTTCCTTTTTGATTTTTGATTTGAATATGTTCCGCGTCCACTTCCTCCACAATACCATCTTCTTCGGCAATAACTTCCTGGCCAGAATCCCTGGCAACCCTTTCTTCCATTCCAGTAGAAACCAAAGGAACCTCTGGACTAATAAGAGGGGCTGCTTGACGCTGCATATTAGAGCCCATTAAAGCTCGATTAGCGTCGTCGTTTTGTAAAAAAGGAATTAAAGATGTTCCAATAGAAAAACACTGTTCACTAGAAACGTCAATAAAGTCAATTTTTTCACGAGTAATTTCTCCTGGCTCCCCTTTTATTCGGGCTTCAACCTTTTTGGACAGGAGCTTTCCCTGCTCGTCAATAGCCGCGCCGCCATGAGCAATATTATATTTCTCTTCTTCAAAGGCGGAAAGATAATGAACGTCCTGGGTTACCCAACCATTTTTTACTTTGAAATAAGGCGTCTCAATAAATCCATAAGGGTTTACCCTGGAAAAAGCAGCCAGATGATTCACTAATCCAATATTTGCGCCCTCCGGCGTCTGAATGGGACAAATCCTTCCATAATGAGACGGTTGAACGTCCCTGACTTCAAAACCAGCTCTTTCTCGCGTTAAGCCGCCAGGTCCGGTGGCTGAAAGCCGTCTTTTATGTTCTAACTCTGCCAAAGGATTTTCATTATCCATAAATTGGCAGAGTTGAGAAGAGGTGAAAAATTCTTTGATAACCGCTATAACCGGGCGGGAATTAACCAATTGAGCCAGAGCCACTACCTGAGGGTCTAAGGTTGACATCCTATCTTTAATAACCCTTTCCATTCTTACTAAACCAACCCTTAGTCGATTTATCAATAATTCAGACACTGTCCTGACCCGACGATTGCCTAAGTGGTCAATTTCATCCGGCTTTGCTTCTGGGTCATTATTAAGCCGGATAATCTCTTTGATTACCTCAACAATATCCTCTATCTTAAGCACCCTGTCTTCTGGTAAAATCTCATTGTTTCTTTTTGATTTTTGCTCTTTAATTTTTGATTTCAGCGACGGAAGTCGCTGATACATTCTCCATCTTCCGACCTCTGAAAGGTCATATCTTTTAAAATTAAAAAATGTATTTTCAATTAACTCCTTGGCCGTATCCGGGGTAACTAAATCACCGGGCCGCAACCTATGGTAAACTTCTACAAAGGCCTCCCCCTGATTCTGGGCTATGTCCTTTTTTAAGGTTTCTTCAATATTATCTAAACCAAACACCTGCTCTATTTTCTTATTGTCCCAACCACTGAGCGCCTTAAGTAAAGTAGTGGCCGCTACTTTTCTTTTACGGTCAATTTTTACTCCGATAAAACCGGTGGCGTCGGTTTCAAATTCCAACCAGGCCCCTCTATTCGGAATAACTTTAGCCCCGAAATAATTTTTTCCCCGAATCCGCTGAAGGGTGAAAAAAGCGCCTGGAGAACGGATAAGTTGAGAAATCGCCACTCTTTCAACTCCGTTAATAATAAAAGTCCCCCTTTCGGTTAAAATAGGAAAATCAGCTAAAAAAACTTCCTGTTCTTTTGTTTCCTTTGTTTTTAGGTCAACTAATTTCGCCTTAACCCTTAAAGAGGCCTCATAGGACTCATTGTTTCTTTTCGCCTCTAATTCCGTCTCATAATTCGGCTTATCTAATTTATAATCCAGGAAATAAAGTTCCCACTCTTTACCGGTATAGTCGCGGATAGGAAAAACCTCGGCAAAAAGTTCTTTTAAACCCTTCTGCCAGAAAAAATCCCAGCTTTCTTTTTGAAGAGTCAACAAATAAGGCAGAGGCAAAGAGACTCTTGATTTGAAGAAATTTTTTATTTTCATCTTAAAAACGAAAATTGCCCTAAAATATTCAAAAAAAGGAGGGTAACAACAAAGTAGTTTTAAAAATATTAAAAATTATTAAAATAATATGTATTCTAACAATTTCTCAAAATATGTCAACACCAACTGCTGTCTTTTATCTAAAATTCGTAGATTCGTAAATTCGCAACACATTCGTTATTCGTTGATGAAACCCCTACTCCTCTATTTCCGGA
>VGKE01000055.1 GCA_016867195.1 Candidatus Nealsoniibacteriota bacterium
AAATCTAAAATATTAATTTTTTGTTCAGAAATTTTAATTTCCGGAATTTTACTGGGCAATTCTTTTTTCTTAAAAACTTTTTCAAATTCTTTTTCCGCTCTTTCGGCCGCTTTTTTGCTATGATACATTACTACAATTTCTTTTGCTAATTTTGCTTTTGCCTCGTAGGGGCCCAATTTCTTAACTTCTGATAGAGCAACGTCGGTGAGTAGCTCAAAATAGCCAAAAATAAGTTCATCTGAAATTGACATAATTTTTCCGTACATCTCATTAGCCGGATCCTCAATCCAAATACAATTCCCGGATGACTTGCTCATTTGTTTTCCATCTGTTCCAAGAATCATTGGAGAAGTTAAAACAAACTTTTCTCTATTTCTCATTTTTTGCTGCAGTTCTCTGCCAATAAGCATGTTGAAAAGCTGATCAGTGCCGCCAATTTCCAAATCAACATCCAAATAAACAGAATCATACCCTTGGAGTAGAGGATAAAAAGTTTCATTAGCCCAAACCGTATCTCCTTTTTTAATTCTCCTTTGGAACATTTCTCTCTGAAAAAGCTTAATAGAGGAAATATTAGAAGCGATTTCGTTTATGTCTTCATATTTTAATTTCAAAAGCCAGTCGCCATTATATCTAATTTTTACTTTTGAGAAATCCAAAACCTTGCCAGCTTGCTTTCTCCATGTTTTTATATTATCTTGAATTTCTTTTTTAGAAATTTTTTTCCTACCTTGCTCTCTCAAAGAAGGATCCCCTGTTAAAACCGTGCCCGTGCCAATCACTAAAATTGCTTCGTGCCCCAAATCAGCAAATTCTTGAAGTTTTCTTAAATTTATAGTATGACCAAGGTGTAGTTTATTGCTAGTGGGATCAATGCCAAGATAAAGCCGAATTTTCCTTTTTCGCATCATCTTTTCCAAATTTTCTCTACTGGGCAAAATTTTATCTACCGCCCGAGTTAAAACCTCTTCAATTCCTGCCTGCCGGCAGGCAGGTTTTTTATTGTCAATCATATGCTTTTATATTAAGATAAAAATATGACAAATTCAATAGAATATGGCCGAAAGAAGATACTATCGGAAAATTTATAAAAGAAGCAAAAAAAAGAAGGCAATTCTTCGGTTGCTGGCTTTTTCTGTTTTCTGTTTCCTGTTTGCTGTTTTCTGTTTGCTGGGCTTATTTATTTATTATGCCAAAGACCTTCCCCGACCGGAAAAATTCAGCGAAAGAAGTTTTATTGAGTCAACTAAAATTTATGACCGGAGCGGCGAGGTCTTGCTTTATGAATTATACAGCGAAGAAAAAAGAGAAATCATCCCTTTAAGCGAAGTGCCGGAGTATTTAAAAGAGGCCCTAATCTCAGCCGAGGACGCTAATTTTTATTCTCATTTCGGAATTGATCTCGGGGGCATTTTCCGGGCCGTTAAAATTAATTTAAAAATAGGTCAACCCCTTTACGGCGGCTCAACAATTTCCCAACAACTTATCCGCTCTACCTTTTTAACCACGGAAAAGACCATTAAAAGGAAAGTCAGAGAAATTATTTTAACCTTAGAATTAGAAAGACGTTATTCAAAAGAGCAAATTTTAGGGTGGTATTTGAATCAGGTCCCTTTTGGACCGAATATTTATGGAGTAGAAGCGGCTTCAAAGACCTTTTTTAACAAATCAACCAAAGAAATTTCCTTATCCGAAGCCGCTCTTTTGATTTCCTTAATTAAAGCACCCAGTTATTTTTATCCTTATGGAGAACACCGGGAAGAATTACTGGTCAGGAAGGATTATGTGTTAGACCGGATGGCTAAGGAAAATTATTTAACAAAAGAGGAAGCGGAATTAGCCAAAAAAGAAGAATTAGAATTTAGCGAAGTCAGGGAGTCAATTAAAGCCCCGCATTTTGTTTTACATATTCAAAACGAGCTTTTTAGGAGATATGGAAGAACTTCTTTGGAAGAAATTGGATTCAGGGTTTATACCACCTTGGACTGGGAAATGCAAAAAGCGGCGGAAACAGCTGTATCTGAAGGAGTAAAAAGAAACAAAGGGTTTAATGCTCACAATGCTTCTTTGGTGGCCATTGACCCGGGGAATGGAGAAATTTTGGCAATGGTTGGCTCGGCTGATTGGTTTGGAGAACCTTTTCCGGAAAACTGCGTTTCTGGAAAAGATTGTTTATTTGATCCCAAGGTCAATATCGCTACTTACAGAATAGGCCGCCAGCCCGGTTCGGCTTTTAAACCATTTGTTTACGCTCTTGCTTTCCAGAATGGTTATAATGACAAATATATTGTTATTGATGAGGAAACCAATTTCGGACGCTGGGGGGACAGAGATTATATTCCTCAAAATTACGACGGAAAATTTCGGGGCCCGGTTACTTTAAGACAAGCCCTATCTCAGTCGTTAAACATTCCTTCAGTAAAAGTTTTACTTTATTTGGCTGGTTTATTGGAAAGCATAGAAATAGCTCAGAAACTTGGTATCACCACCTTAACAAAGCCCTCTTCTTTTTATGGCCCCTCTATTGTTTTGGGCGGAGGAGAAGTCAGATTGCTTGATATGGTTTCGGCTTACGGTGTTTTTGCCACAGAGGGATTAAGAGCTCCACTGGTTTCTATTTTAAGAATCGAGGATTCTCAAGGTAATGTTATTGAGGAGAATAACAGGGCCCTGAGAAGGGTTTTAGAAGAAGAACCGGTCAGGTTGATAAACAGCATTCTTTCAGACAACGAGGCCCGGGCGCCAATGTTCGGCCAAAACTCAGTAATGTATTTTAAAGATTATAACGTGGCCGCAAAAACCGGAACCACCAGCGATTTTCGGGACGGCTGGATTATTGGATATACTCCTTCCATTGTGACTGGCGTTTGGGTGGGCAATAATGACAATACAGCGATGCGAAAAGAACCGGGCATTGTTTTGGCTGGTCCTATCTGGCGGTCTTTTATGGAAAAAGCCCTGCCCCGTCTTCCCAAAAAGGATTTCAATCCGGTCGTCTCAGAATAAAATCTAAAATTTGACGAGATGGTTTGATTTTACTAAAATAATTTATGTATACAGGAGCATTATATAATTCATTTGTTACTTTTATTGCCGGAATTGTTAGTTTGATAGTTTTCTTTCAGTTGGGAAGGTTAAGAAAGAAAAGGGAAATAAGATATAGTCGGGGGGTTGATTATTTTCTTCTACTTTATGGATTGCTTTGGATTTTTGTCGGCATAAGGGTTTTTTTTGACTGGTTGGGTCTTTTGGATTTAGATATGTTTATCTGGGATTGGTTTACCGGGCCCATGACCTATATTCATATTGTTCCTGGATTTTTTTATTTTGCCTGGTCTTTATTTAAGAGAAAAGGGGCTCGTTATTTGTTTATCGGCTCTCTTATTTTTGGAACCATTCTTTGTCTTTACACTTTTTTTAGATATGGCTCTATCCCGGGGGAGCTTACTTATTGGGGCACAAAGCCGGTTGCTAATGAGTTAACTCAAAAGGTTTTTATTCTTAGCGTTTTCTTGCCAATTTTGCTCGCCATTTTAACCGATTTTTTCCGACGCCTGAAAAGATGGCTTAAAACAAAAAATATTGTTGAAAAACAAATTTTTGGTTTTAACGCCGCCTTTTTAATTTACGCTTCAATAGCGATTTTTGACGCTTTAGCCTTAGCGCCGGGGTGGAAGTTGCTTCTGGTTAGGATAGGAGTTATGATTTCTGCTTTAATTTTTTACCTCTCAGCCAATATTGAAACCGAGGATTAAATATGTTCAGCCAAAGAATGAGCTCAAAAATAAATCACCGGATGAGCATTTTTATTAAATTTCTCTTACTTTCCATTATCTCTACGATAATTCCTCTTGTTATTACCGGGATATTAATTATTCTTTCTTATCAAGAGGTAATCAATCAATTTATTGCAGAGCAAGGAATAGATTTAATAGGAGAGCCAGAACAAGGTTTATTTCTTACTCTCTCCAATATCAGAATTCAGGTCGTCCTTACTTTATTTATTGTTATTATTCTAACTCTTTTTAGTAATATTTTAATGACTCGGAATCTAATCCGACCATTAAAGAACTTGATTAAAGGAACAAAGGAGGTCGCTAAGGGCAATCTTGATTATATAATAAAAGTAAAGGCAAAAGATGAGTTGGGAGAGTTAACTAATAATTTTAATTCAATGGTTCAACAGATAAAACAAGAAAAAAAGGTCTCGGAAAAAGTCCGGGTTGATCTTGAGGGGAAGACAAAAGAACTCC
>VGKE01000056.1 GCA_016867195.1 Candidatus Nealsoniibacteriota bacterium
TACGAAAACAGACGAAAGAGTTATAGGGAGATTTGAAGTAACAGAAGACGTTTGTCAGGGCCACGAATTTGACGGACGACTCATTTTTAGGGGAGTAGACATTGTAGAAATGGCGGCCCTTACCTTTGGGCGTTTGGGCTTCTCGCTCTCCTAAATCTAAAGGGAAACTAGCTTTTTTTCGTTCTGTTCAATTCGTGAAATTCAAAGATGTGGTAGTTCCCGGCCAAGTCCTGGAAATAGAAATACTTATTGGAGAGGATAATCCCAGGATTGAAATTTCAGGCCGACCGCTGGACAGATTAATTCAGAGAATTGTCGGAGAGAGGATTGTTGCTTTGGTAGATAAAAAGCTAAAGGCGGAAATTTCTGCCATTGAATTGGTCGTCATTTAACTATCAACTCTCTCAAATGGCTTGGTCGTCTCGGCTGAGCCCTTTTTTATGCGCGCCTTGTTGCACAAATAAAACTTTTTTGCTACAATTTATACTATGAAGAAGTTAATTGTTCTCATCTGGGAGATTGTTAAAATAGTGGTTATAGCGTCAGTAATCGTGATTCCTATCAGATATTTTTTGTTTCAACCGTTTTTTGTAAAAGGTCAATCAATGGATCCCAGTTTTGAAAATGGCGATTATTTGATTATTGATGAAATAACTTACCGATTTCGTCAACCAACAAGAGGAGAGGTGGTTGTTTTCAAATATCCTCAAAATCTTTCCCAGAGATTTATTAAAAGAATTATCGGGCTTCCCGGGGAAACGGTTGAAATTAAAGACGGCAGAGTTATGATTTATTCTGAAGGCATAAAACAAATTTTGGACGAATCAGATTATCTCTCAGCTGATCTATGGACTGCCGGAGAACTTAAGGTTAATTTAGGACCAAACGAATATTTTGTTTTAGGCGATAATCGCGATTTTTCTCTGGATTCCAGAAGGTTTGGACTATTAGATAGGGCTTATATTATCGGTCGAGTGATTATTCGCGCCTGGCCTTTTGCCGCCTTAACAAAGTTTGAAGCCCCTTCTTATTAATTGAGGATGTTGAACAATTATTTTTGCGTGGTTTGGCGTATTGTTTCGCGTGATTTAGCGACAAAAATTTTCTTATCGCAAAACTAGGCCAAACTTTACGCAAAACTACGCTAAATTATTCAACGACCTGTAAATATGAAGAAGCCAAAATTTCAAAGCCCGTCCGGAATGCATGATATTTTACCCGAAGAGCAGAAATATTATCAAAAGATTTATGAGGTTGTTTCCAATATCGCTGATTTTTATGGATTCGGAAAAATTGAGACCCCTGTTTTAGAGGAAACAGAGCTTTTTTCAAAAGGCATTGGTTTGGCAACAGACGTGGTTAAGGAACAGATGTATAATCTGAAGACCAAGGGCGGTGATTTTTTAACTCTGAGGCCTGAGTGGACAGCGCCGGTAGTCAGGGCCTATATCCAGTATGGCATGCAGAGCCTGTCCCAGCCGGTAAAACTCTGGTATTTCGGCCCTTGTTATCGTTATGAACGACAGCAGGCCGGAAGGTATCGTCAGTTTTGGCAGTTCGGTTTTGAGGTTTTGGGAGAAAAAGGTTCAGTTGCAGACGCTCAAATAATTCAGATTTTCCATAATATTTTAGAGGAACTTAAACTTAAAAATTTAATTATTCAAATAAACAGCATTGGAGACAACAACTGCCGGCCTTATTACAAAAAACTTTTGGTGAGTTATCTCAGGGGCAGAGAGACGTCTTTATGTCTTGATTGCAAAAGACGATTAAGGGAAAATGTTTTAAGAGTCTTGGACTGTAAAGAAGAAAAATGCCAAATTATAAAAAGAGAGGCGCCCCAGATTCTTGACCATCTTTGCGATGAGTGCCATTCGCATTTTAAAGAGATTTTGGAGTTTTTAGACGAGACAGGACTTCCCTATAATCTTAATCCTTATTTAGTTAGGGGGCTTGATTATTATACTAAGACCGTTTTTGAGATTTTTTTCACCAAATCCGTTGAGAAAGAGAATTTTTTAAACGCCCTGGCGGGTGGGGGGAGGTATGATAAATTGGCGAAACTTTTAGGGGGGAAAGAAACGTCGGCTTGCGGAGGGGCGGCTGGAGTGGAGAGAATTATAAAATTAATGAAAAATTTAGAGATGAAATTTCCTAAAGAAGCCGAGGCACAGGTTTTTTTGACCCAATTGGGGGTTTTGGCAAAAAAGAAGAGTTTAAGATTGTTAGAGGATTTTAGGAGGGCGAAAATTAAAACAACTGAGGCCTTCGGCAGAGATTCTTTAAAAGCCCAATTAAATAAAGCCAATCGTTTAGGAGTAAAATACGTTCTTATTCTCGGCCAGAAAGAGGCCTTAGAGGGAACAATTATAATTAAGAACATGGGGTCGGGAAAGCAGGAAATAGTTAAATTGGATAAAGTCGTGGGCACAATGAAGAAACGACTTAAAAAATTGAAATCCGAAGCGTGAAATCCGAAACAATCAATATTCACTAATATCAAATAATATCTATTAATATCTTTCATAATATGCCTATTGAAATCAAAAAAAAAGAAAGAGAAACTTCTCAGGGCTTAGTCCGCCGTTTTTCAAAAAGGATTAAACAGAGCGGTGTTTTGTTCCGGGCGAGAGAAATTCGTTTCAGAGAGAGGCCAAAAAGCCGACAAATGAAAAAGAGGTCTGCTTTAAGAAGAGAACAAATGAGAAGGGAATATAAAATAAGGGAAAAGATGGGAAGGTTAAAATAGCTACGAATATACGGATTTCTCTACGAAATACGAAAATTGCTACGAAATACGAAAAACATACGAATATACGAAAACGATAATAGTCCCTTTTAACACTTTCGTATATTCGTAATAAATTCGTAATTCGTAGCCAAATTATGTTAAAGCAAAAGATCCGAAACGATTTAACGAAAGCAACTAAAGGGGGCGATGAAGTTGTTATTTCTACGCTTCGGATGCTTTTGGCAGTGGTTTTGAACAGAGAAAAAGAGAGAAAATATAAAGAGAGGATTGAGGGTGAAGTAGAATTAACTGATGAAGAGATGTTTGAAATTATTTCTTCAGAAATTAAAAAACGGAAAGAAGCGATTTTTGGATACAAACAGGGTAAAAGAGCGGATTTAGTTAAAAAAGAAGAAGCCGAAATGTCAATTCTCCAGCAGTATTTACCAGAACAACTTTCAGAAGAAGAAATTAGAAAATTAGCCCAAAGGACTATTAAAAAAGTTGGTGCCAAAGAGATGAGAGATATGGGAAAAGTAATGGCCGAAATAATGTCCGAGGTCAAGGGTCGGGCCGATGGCGGACTGGTGAGTAAAATTGTCAAAGAATTACTCACTCCAAAAGAACAAGATTAAGCCCCTTGATTTAAAAAAGTGATGTAAGTGGTGTAGGGAACATACTTAAATTAGAGAGCTTAGCTCCTACAGATAAAAAATGATTGAGATAAATAATTTGACGAGAAGTAAAATTAATAAGAAGTTTTTGGAGGGGGTTGCTAAAAAGGTTTTAAAAGAGGAGAATAAAGAAGGGGTTGATTTATCGGTTGTCCTAGTGGGAGAGGCAAGGATGAGAGAAATTAACAGGGGATATCGGGGGAAAAATAAAGCAACCGATGTTTTGTCTTTCGGCAATGGATTAAACGAAATTGTTATTTGCCCCCGGGAGGTGAAAAAAAACGTTAAAAAATATAAATCAGCGTTTCAAAAAGAACTAGTCAGGGTTTTAATCCATGGGATTTTGCACTTATTGGGTTATAAACACAAGAAGGGTGGGAGAGAAGCGAAGAAAATGGAAGAAAGAGAGGAATATTATTTATCCCTATTTAATTTTTAATTTCGAATTTTAAATTTTAAATAAATTTTAAATAATTTAATTTCAAAACATTTAAAATTCGAATTTGATTTAAAATTAAAAATTTAAAATTCTAAATTTCTATTTATGCCCAGGCCATATATTATAAATGCCTTAGATATCGGTTCCAGTTCCATAAAATTGCTTTCGGTTGCCAAAAAACCAGGAGAAGAGGAGTTTGAAGTTTTGGGACAAGGCCAAGAAACCTCTTCTGGGGTTAGAAAGGGCGTGGTTATTAATGTCCCCGGGACATCAGATATCATTAGTTCTTTAGCGGATAGAGTTGA
>VGKE01000057.1 GCA_016867195.1 Candidatus Nealsoniibacteriota bacterium
CTTTTCCTCCCTCAATCGTTTCTTAATTATTGCGGCTTCGCCGCATAATTACTTCTTTCGGTCGGAAAATAAAAATGAATTTTTCTTTTCCTCCCTCAATCGTAATTATAACATAATCAAAAAAAGCAACAAAGGGGTAGATTCCTTGTCCCCCCTCTTGTTATAATTATAAAAATTTGATATAGTTAATTATCAGGTCGTTAAATATTGTTCAATATCCTCAATTATAATGAAAAAAAGAATTTTACTTATTGAGGACGATTTGGCTACTATTGAGCTCTATAAGACATTTTTGAATAAAGCGGATTTTAGCGTGGAAACAATTAGATGGGGGGAAGAAGCGATAAAAAAAATAGATAGAATAAGAAGGAGAGAGGACGAAAAGCCCAACTTAGTTTTACTCGATCTTATTTTGCCGGACATTAATGGAATTAAGGTTCTGGAAGAGATTAGAAGGCACAAAGAAACAGAAGACCTCCCTGTTTTTATTTTAACCAACTATAGCGACGCTCAATTAGAAAAGATGGGTCGTAATTTGAGAAGCGAAAGATATATTCTAAAAACCGACTATACGCCGAAGCAATTTATCAAAATAATTAAAGAGAAATTAAAATAATCATGGATATAAGAAATTTTACATCAGCAATATCTCAGATTGCCGAAGAGAAGGGTATCCCCCAAGAAAGGGTTATTGAGAGCATTGAAACGGCCATCGCCGCTGCTTATAAAAAGGATTACGGCAGAAAGGGCCAAATAATTAAATCAAAAATTGACCCGGAAACCGGAAAGGCAAAGTTTTGGCAGGTAAAAATAGTTGTTACAGAAGATATGATTTATTCTGAAGAGGAATTAGAGAAGTTAAAAGAGAGAAATGTCGACAAGGGGACCTCCTTCGTTGAGGATGCGGAGGGTAAAGAAAAAGTTCGTTTTAATCCGGAGCGGCATATAATATTAGATGAGGCCATAAAAATAAAACCAGGGATTAAGCCGAGCGAGGAATTGGAAATATCCCTAGAACCCCACCATAATTATGGCCGTATCGCCGCCCAGACAGCCAAACAAGTTATTTTACAAAAAATAAAAGAGGTGGAAAGGGAAACGGTTTTGCAAGAATATAAGTCAAAAGAGGGTCAAATTGTATCCGGGATTGTCCAGCGGGTAGAGCCGAAAAACATTTTTATTGACATTGGCAAGACGTTGGGGGTTTTACCTAAAGAAGAACAGATCTTTGGAGAATTTTATAGGCCTGGCCAGCGACTTAAATTTTACATTCTTAAAATTGAAGAAACTTTAAAAGAGCCGGTTATTTTTTTGTCCCGGGCTTATCCAAAATTTATATCGCGACTTTTTGAATTAGAAGTTCCGGAAATTTCTCAGGGCCAGGTGATAATTAAATCAATCGCCAGAGAGCCGGGTGCCCGTTCAAAAATTGCCGTGGAATCAATAGTTGAGGGAGTTGACCCGATCGGCAGCGCCGTTGGCCAGCGAGGAACAAGGGTAATGGCGGTAATAAATGAATTAGGAGGCGAGAAGATTGATATTATTGAATACTCTGAAGAGCCGGAAAAGTTTATCGCCAACTCTTTATCCCCGGCTAAAGTTCTGGAGGTAAGGGCGCTTCCCAAAAACAAGGCTCTTTGTATTGTTTCAGAAGACCAATTATCTTTAGCCATTGGCAAGGACGGCCAAAATGTTCGTCTGGCAGCCAAGTTGACTGGCTGGAAAATAGATGTTCGGACCGAAGGAGAAAAGATAGAAGAGGATATTGGCGAAAAAGAAAAAAAAGAAGAAACAAAAGAAAAGGGGGAAATCAAAGAGAAAAAAGAGATAAAAGAGAAAAAATCAAAGTCGACCTCAAAAATAAAAAATAAAAAATAAATCAATTATGACTAATTTATACAAAGACATCCCGGCCGGGGAAAATCCTCCCGAAGAAATTAACGTGGTGGTGGATATTCCCAAGGGTTCAAAAAATAAATACGAATATCAAGAAGACAGGGGATATTTTAAGTTAGATAGGACTCTTTATTCTCCTTTATTTTTTCCTTTTGAGTATGGTTTCATTCCTCAAACAATTTCCGGAGACGGCGATTCATTAGATGTAATTCTCCTTACCACTTATCCCACCTTTCCCGGATGTGTTATTTCGGCTCGGCCAATCGGCGTGCTTTTTATGAAAGACGAGAAGGGCGTTGATGATAAAATAGTGGCAGTGCCTTTAGAAAAAATAGACCCTCGTTTTAAAGAGGTTCAGGATATAGATGGGCTTGGGGAACATCTAAAAAAAGAGATAGAATTGTTTCTTGCTGACTACAAAAAATTAGAGACAGAAAAATATAAATTCGTTGAAGTAAAGGGATGGGGGGATGCCGGTCAGGCCAAAGAAATAATCAAAAAAGCGGTTGAGCAATATGGAGATAATCCTGCCCGATTATAAAAAAATCGCAGCTGGGGTTGAAAAGAGAGAGGTCTTTGTTGAAGAAAAAGAAGTTGAAGATGTTTTGAGACAACTCCAGTATTCACGAGCAAAATTTACTTTTAAAAACCAGCCGGCCCGGAAGGGTGATTTCCTAGAAATTGAATACCGGTCGGCTCAAATTGGCAGGGACGGCCAGAAAGACACTTTTATTTTAGGTCAAGGACATTTTCTTCAGGGGTTTGAAGAAAATCTTATCGGGATGAAGAGAGGAGAGAAAAAAAACATTGTTTTAAAAAAAGACGGTAAAAACATTGAAGTCGGGGTAGAAATAAAAGCGATTCAAAATATTGAACTCCCGGAAATCGGAGACGAGTTTGCCAAAAGTTTGCCCCGGAGCGCTCTTCAAAACAATGAACCAAAAAAAGAAAATGGGCAAAAAACCGCTTTTAATTTAGGGGGTTTTGAAAATTTAGCCGACCTTAAAAAAGATATTAAAGAACGTTTAAATTCAGAAAAAAAACAGGCTGAGGCATTCAGACAGAGGAACGAGATTCTGGAAAAGATTAACCAGGGGGCAGAGTGTGAAATCCCTGATGAATTAGTTATAGAAGAGCAAAAGCAAATGTTGGGAAACTTCCAAAATTGGGTTAAAGAAAGCCTGAAAATTCCTTTTGAGGAATATTTAAATAAAATTAAAAAAACAGAAAAAGAAATTTTGGATTTTTTTTCTGTTCAGGCCCGGAAAAAAATTAAAAACATCCTAATCTTAAAAGAGATCGCCATGAAAGAGGGGGTTGACCCCGCACCTTTGAAGCATAATTTATTTTTTGCGCAAAGCGCAGTGATTAAAAGGTGCGGGGTTGACCCGGGGGAATTAAAGGGGTATGCTATAGAAGAGGCAAAAATAGAGAGAATTTTTCAAATACTGGATAGTTTTACAAAATCATGAATCTAATCCCAACAGTTTTGGAAAAAACAAAATATGGAGAACGGGCTTATGATATTTACTCCCGCCTATTGAAAGAGAGAATTATTTTTTTAGCCGGACCAATCAGCGACAGTGTGGCTAACTTAGTTATTGCTCAAATGTTGTTTTTAGCCAGTCAAGACCCTAAAAAAGACATCCAGTTATATATCAACACCCCGGGCGGTTCAGTTACAGCTGGTTTGGCAATTTACGATACTATGCAATATATTAAACCCGCGATTGTCACTATTTGCTTTGGTTTGGCTGGCTCAATGGGGGCTGTTTTATTAGCCGCAGGAGAACATGGTAAAAGATTTGCTTTGCCAAACTCCGAGATTCTACTTCATCAGGTGGCTGGAGGAGTAAGCGGCGAGGCAGTGGAAATAGAGATTACGGCAAAGCAGATTATTAAGATAAAAAATAAATTAAATAAAATTTTAGCCAGGCATACTGGTCAACCTTTAAAAAAAGTAGAAACCGATACTGATAGGGATTTTTATCTCTCGGCCGACGAAGCCAAGGAGTACGGCATTATTGATAAAATCATTAAAGAAAAAGATTAAAGGAATAACATCTAGAATTCTCGCCTACATAAAATTAGAGCCAAAACATTGACTCTTTTTTATTTTTTGATATGATAAATTGTAGGAAATAATAGCGTTGTTTACAGTCACTACGTCATTGCGAGCCGCAGCGAAGCAATCCCAACATAAACATATAGATAACGAGATTGCTTCGTCGCTTCACTCCTCGC
>VGKE01000058.1 GCA_016867195.1 Candidatus Nealsoniibacteriota bacterium
CGGCCTGGCAAGCAAAACCACTCTCAGTAAACTAAATGAAATCTGTTTTGAAGAACCGGAAGAGACTCTTCCCTTGAAATTTTCTTTAATAACTATTGACCAAATCCAGTTGGTTGAAACGGCTGAACTTTTGAAAGAACAATGGGCATCTTTAGGGGTTCGGGTTGAAATAGAAAAACTTCCTCTTCCTCAGATTGAACAGGATTTTATTAAACCAAGGAATTACGAGGCATTGCTTTTCGGAAATGTCTTAGGAGCAATCCCCGACCCCCTGCCCTTCTGGCATTCTTCTCAAAAGAGAGAACCAGGGTTGAATATGGCTTTATATGAAAATAAAAAAGTTGATGAATTGTTAGAGGAAATTAGAAAGACGTCTAAATCAGAAGAGCGAAATGAAAAACTTATCCTCTTCCAGGAAGTTCTAATCCAAGATATCCCGGCCATCTTTTTGTACAACCCTGATTATATTTATTTCACCTTAAAAGAAATAAAAGGAATTGAAGCGAACAAAATCACCGATCCTTCAAAACGTTTTATTGGAATTGAGGATTGGTATATAAAAACCCGGCGTGCCTGGAAATAAACATGAAAAAACCTGACATTCGTTATTTATATGATATGAAAAATGTTCTCTATGACCAAAAATGGGCAAAAACCGCTCCTAATTTTGAGTTATATTATATGTATCGGGGGGTTGAAGAAAAAGATGGTTTAAGATATGACATCACCACTATCCCGGCCCGGATGTTAGGAAAAGAATTCACCAAAACCCAGGGCCATCATCACAAAGGCAACTATGGAGAGGTCTATATTGTTCTGGAAAATCAGGGAATTTATTTAATGCAGAAACAGAAAAAAAACATAGTTGAAGATGTTTATGTTGTAAAAGCAAAAAGAGGCGATGTTGTTCTTATCCCTCCTTATTATGCCCATATTACTATCAACCCAGCGAATAAAACCCTTAAAATGGCGAACTGGATGGCAAGAGAGTCAAAAAGCGATTATCAATTAATTGAAAAAATGGGAGGCGCCTGCTATTTTTATACCAAAACCGGCTGGATTAAAAACAAAAAATACAAAAAAACGCCAAAACTCCGTTTCAAAAAACCCCTTAAATCAATACCAAATAATCTAGACTTTTTACGGGGTTAAACGCGGGTATGGCGGAACAGAAGACGCGCTAGGTTCAGGACCTAGTGGGTGAAAGCCCGTGGGGGTGCAAATCCTCCTACCCGCACAATGAAAAAAACTCAAGAAAATATTAAAATAATTCCTTTGGGCGGATTAGGCGAAGTGGGAAGAAATATGACACTCTTAGAATACAAAGAGGCGATTTTGATTATTGATATGGGCTTACGTTTTCCTGAAGAGGATATGCCAGGAATTGATTTTATTATTCCCAATATTAGTTATCTAAAAAACAAGGAAAAAAATATTTTAGGAATAATAATTGTTCACGGCCACTATGACCATCTTGGCGCCATCCCTTATTTGATTGAGAAGGTTGGAAATCCGCCTATTTTTAGCTCTGCTCTAAGCCGGGGAATTATTTTAAAAAGACAGGAAGAGTTTCCCAGGGCGCCAAAATTAGACATAACGGTTGTCAAAGACGGCGATAAAATAGGGCTGGGTCCCTTTAAGATTGAATTTATCCGTCAAAACCACAATATCCCGGGCAACCTCGGTCTTTTCATCAAAACACCGGTTGGCAATATTTTCCATACCTCTGATTTTAAATTTGACAAAGAGCCAATAAATGACCTGCCGACTGATTTCAAAAAATTAAAAGAAATTGGCGAACAAGGAGTTTTACTTTTAATGTCCGACTCAACCGGGGCTGAAGAAGAAGGACATTCTCTCTCGGAAAAAACAATTGAACAAAATTTAGATAAAATTTTTAAACAGGCGAAGGGAAGAATTATCGCTGCTACTTTCGCTTCACTTTTAAACAGGGTTCAGCAAATTATCAGTTTATCGGAAAAATACGGAAGAAGGGTTTGTGTTGAGGGATATTCAATGAAGACCAATGTGGAAATCGCCAGAAATCTAAAATATCTGAAAATCAAAAAGGGCACTTTAATTGAAGCAAAAGAGGCTGTTAATTATCCTGACCCAAAAATAACTATTCTCTGCACCGGCGCCCAGGGCGAAGGACAAGCCGTCTTAATGAGGATTGCCAATCAGGAACATAAATTTTTCCACTTTAAAAAGGGAGACGAGATAATTTTTTCTTCTTCAGTCATTCCGGGTAATGAAAGAACGGTCCAATATCTTAAAGACGAACTTTACCGCCAGGGAGCCATTGTTTATCATTACAAAATGATGGACATCCATGCCGGAGGCCACGCTCAAATAGAAGAACTTAAAGAAATGATTAGAACGATTAGACCAAGATTCTTTTTGCCGATCCATGGTCAAATCTCAATGTTAGTTAAGCATGGAGAAATTGCCAAAGGCCTAAACATCCTGGAAAAAAATGTAATAATAGCGGAAAATGGTCAGATAATCAATTTAAGCAGAGAAAAAATTTTTTTAGAGAAAAAAACAGTTCCCTCAAATTACGTAATGGTTGACGGCCTGGGTATAGGAGACGTAGGCGAGGTTGTTTTAAGAGACCGCCAGATGTTATCTAAAGATGGAATGTTTGTAATCGTGGCGGTTGTGGACAAACAGACTGGTCAAGTCAGGGGCTCTCCCGATATAATATCAAGAGGATTTATTTATTTAAGAGAATCGAAACCATTGTTGGCTGAAACCCGAAGAAAAGTAATTGACATTGTTAACAAGACGACCGGAAGCGGGAGAGCGGTCAACTGGGTTTATGTTAAAGACGAAATCAGAAATAAATTAGGCCAATTTCTTTTCTCCCGAACCCAGAGGAGACCAATTATACTGCCGGTGGTTATTGAGGTATAAGAGATGGAAATCCAAAATTCAAAATTACAAATTCCAAATAAATTCAAAATTAGAAATTGGGAT
The DNA here is from genome assembly GCA_016867195.1 of Candidatus Nealsoniibacteriota bacterium. GTDB lineage: Bacteria > Patescibacteriota > Minisyncoccia > Minisyncoccales > GWA2-38-27 > VGKE01. The sequence continues at coordinate 2,980 of VGKE01000058.1, forward strand.
TTGGGATTTGATTAGAATAATTAGAATAATTAGAATAATTAGAGCAATTAGAATAATTATGAGAATCCTTTCTGGCATCCAGCCAACCGGCTCAATACATATCGGAAATTATTTAGGCGCTATTAAACAATGGGTTGAACTTCAGGAAAAAAATGAATGTGTTTTTTTTATTGCCGATTTGCATTCCTTAACCATTCCATATCAACCGGAAAACCTTCAAAAAAATATCATTGAGGCGGCTATTGCCCATTTTGCCGCTGGCATTGACCCTCAAAAAACCGTTTTCTTCGTCCAATCAGAAGTTAAGGAACACACTGAACTTTGCTGGCTTCTTAATAGTGTTTGTCCGGTTGGCGACCTGGAGAGAATGATCCAATATAAGGAAAAAACAAGGCAATTCAAGCAAAATATTAATGCCGGACTTTTAATTTATCCTGTTTTGCAGGCGGCTGACATCTTGCTTTATAAAACAGATGCCGTACCGGTTGGTAAAGACCAGGTCCAGCACATTGAATTAACCAGAGCCATTGCCAGAAAATTTAATCAAAGATTCGGCAAAACCTTTCAAGAACCAAAGGCCCTGCTGCCAAAAATGGGCGCTAAAATTATGGCTTTAAATAATCCGAGACAAAAAATGTCAAAATCATCGAGCCCCCAAAATTACATTTCCCTTTTTGAATCACCTGAAGAAATTAAGAAAAAAATAATGTCAGCAGTTACCGATACCGGCAAGAAAATAAAATACGAACCAAAAAGAAAACCAGGAATCTCAAATCTTTTAACGATTTACAGTTTATTCAGCGGAAAATCCATTAAAGAATTAGAAAAAACTTTCCAGAGCAAGGGTTACGGCTTTTTAAAAAAATCCCTAACTGAACTTTTAACAAATTTCTTAGAGCCATTCCGAAGAAAAAGAAAAGAACTCCTGATTAGAGAAGTTTTTGTCCGAGAAACCCTAAAAATAGGAGCGAAAAGAGCCAGAAATATTGCCCAATTTACCATTCAAGAAACCCGCTCCAAAATGGGCCTGATTTAAGAATAATTAGTTTAAGAATAAAAAAATAAATAGAATAAATAGAATCTCCATAAAATTTCCCTTAAAATTTCCCTTAAATTAAATTTCTTTAAAATTTCCCTTAAA
>VGKE01000059.1 GCA_016867195.1 Candidatus Nealsoniibacteriota bacterium
TTGATAATTTCTGTCACCCTTTTTTATTTGTTGGCCGGTATTTATTCTTTATTATTACTTTTCCTAAAAAAATGGCGTTTTCCAAAATTTACCGTAAAAATGTCTTTTTTAACCATTACGGTTTTTATTTTTCAGATTTTTTTAATATTTTCTTTATTTAAAATATTGATACTATTAATTTTAGCATTAGAGATATTGCATCAATTTATAATTATCTTTTTGAGTAAGGTTTTAGAGGTACCAATATATTTTTTAAAAAGGAGAATTGAAAAAAAAGCAGCGGACAAAATATCTAAGATAAATAATTTAATAGCGATTGGAATTACCGGTTCTTACGGCAAAACCTCTACCAAAGAATTCCTTTTCGAGATTTTATCTCGAAAATTTAATTGTCTGAAAACGGAAGGAAATATTAATGTTGATTTTGGAATAGCTAAATTTGTTTTGAAAAATTTAAGTGAAAATCATAATATATTTATTTGTGAAATGGGGGCGTATCGAAAGGGAGAAGTAAAAAAAATTTGTCAAATTGTAAAACCAAAAATTGGAATCATAACTGGCGTTAATGAGCAGCACCTAGGTCTTTTTGGTTCAATGGAAAATTTAATTTCAGCCGAGGGCGGCAGAGAATTAGTTGAATCGCTTCCTCAAAACGGTTTAGTTATTTTTAACGGTGATAATAAATACTGCCGGGAAATTTATAGGCAGACACAACTTCCCAAAAAGCTCTGCACTCTCAATAAATCTTCGGTAGAAACGTTATTGCGGCCGGATATCTGGGCAGAGAATATCAGAGTTGAAAAAGAATTTATTTATTTTCAAGCAAGAACAAAAGACGGCGAATTCTCTCATTTCAGAATAAATGTTCTGGGCCAACATAATATTTTAAACATATTAATGGCTATAATGACGGCAAAAGAAATGAGAATGAGTCTAGAAGAAATTTCTCTGGCTTGTTTGAAAATCAAACCGGAACAGTCAGGAATGAAATTTTTAAAAAAGGACGGGCCGATTATTATTGACTCTTCTTATTCTGCTAATCCTGACGGCGTCATTGCTGATTTGGAATATTTAAAAATTTATTCTGGTAAAAAAATTGTTATTATGCCTTGTTTAATTGAACTAGGTTCCGCTTCCAGCGAGATTCATCGGCGAATTGCTAAAAAAATTGCCGAAGTTTGCGATTTGGCCATTATAACCAGCCGAGATTATTTTCCTGAGATAAAAAAGGCAGCTCTATCTCAAGGAATGAAAAAAAATTCTATTCTGTTTTCAGTTAATCCTGCTAAAATTTTAAAAATTCTTAAACCTTATCATCGGCAAGAGAATGTCATTCTTTTAGAAGGTCGGGTTCCTAAAAAACTTGTTCAAGAGTTATCAGTATGAATTATTTAAAAAAAATATATCATTTTGGTTTGGCTCTTTTATCGGCTGTTATTTTTGGTTTTCCATCCAGGAAGTTAAAAGTCATTGGCATAACCGGCACCAAGGGAAAGTCCTCAACCTTATTTTTGGCCGGCCGAATTTTAGAAAAAGCCGGCTACACGGTTAGCTGGATTTCTTCTTTGAGTTTGAAAATTGGGGAAAAAGAATATATTAACCCTTACCACTTGACAATGCCAGGACGGGGTTTTATTCAAAGATTTATGAAAAAGACCCTGAAGAAGGGGACTGAATTTTTTTTATTAGAAGTTACTTCTGAAGGAATAAATCAATATCGCCATAAATTTATCAATTTTGATACTGTTGTCTTTACTAATCTTCAACCAGAACACTTAGAATCCCATGGCGGTTGGGAAAATTACAAAAAAGCAAAAAAGAAATTATTTTTATCGCCCAGCCGGTCCAAGACTATTATTGTGAATTTAGACGATGAAAACAGCGGTTTTTTCTTAAATGCTCCGGCTAAATCAAAAATAGGATTTTCAATAAACCCGGAAAAAACATCAGATGAGGTAAGTCAGATAATAAAATGTCGGGATATCATAATTAATTCTCAAGAAATTTGCTTTAAAATTAAGGACGTCCCTTTTAAATTAAATCTTCTCGGTAATTTTAATCTTTACAATGCTTTGGCTGCTATTAGCATTGCCTTATTTTATAAAGTGGATTTAAAAATCATTAAGGGGGCCTTGGAAGAAATAGAAAAAGTTGAAGGGAGAATGGAGGAAATTAAAATAGGTCAGGACTTCCGGGTTTTTGTTGACCTTGCTCATACGTCGGATTCTTTTAGGGAAGTTTTTGAATTGGTAAAATTAATGCGAGCAGGAGATTCTAAAATAATAGTTGTTTTCGGTTCGGCTGGCGGCGGTCGGGACAAGTGGAAAAGACCGGTCCTGGGTAAAATTGCTTCTCAGTTTGCCGATTTAATAATCTTAACTAACGAAGACCCTTATAATGAGCCGGCTGAAAATATTATTGAAGATATTATCAAAGGTATTCCTGAACATCAATATTTTTTAAAAATCCCGAACCGGCGAGAAGCGATCGGTCGGGCCTTAAAATTAGCTAAAAATAGTGATATAGTTTTAATTTTAGGCAAAGGAACCGAAGCCACTTATATTGAGAAAGGTAAAAATTATCCCTGGGACGATAGGAAGGTTACAAAAGAAGAACTTAAAAAAATATATGGCCTTTAAACCAATTTCAATATCCTTGAGCCCGAATACCGAATGGGATGATATTTGGCTGGCTTTGAAATTGATTTTTTGTCCGTGGAGGTGGACCCGCCTTCGTTTGCGATCTTCGGCGAGGCAAGAGAAAGGCGAAGCGATTTTAGAACTAGAAGATGAATTCAAAAAATATTTGGGCATTAAGTATGCTTTTGCGTTTAACAGTGGTAGGTCGGCTTTACTGGCGATTTTAAAATCGCTTGATTTGGAAGCAGGAGCAGAGGTTTTACTGCAGGCCTTTACTTGCAATGCGGCAATAAATCCAATTTTATGGGCGGGGTTAAGGCCAGTTTATATTGATTGCAATGAGGACGATTTTAATATTAATATAGAGGATTTAAAGCGTAAAATAACCCTTCGGCAAGCTCAAGGCAAAGCCCCGAAAGTTTTAATGGTCCAGCATACTTTTGGCTTGCCTGCCAATATGGACGAAATTTTAGACCTTGCAGAGCGTTATAATTTGATTTTAATTGAGGACTGCGCCCATGCTTTAGGTGCTGAATATGGTGGTAAAAAAGTCGGGACTTTTAGTCGGGCCGCTTTCTTTAGTTTTGGCCGCGACAAGGTGATTTCTTCGGTTTATGGCGGAATGGCGGTGACGAACGATGAGGATTTGGCCGAGACCCTTCGGCAGAATCAGAGTGGCTGGGGTTACTCAAGTCATTACTGGATTTTCCAACAGCTTTTGCATCCTATTTTATTGAGTTTTATTATTCTACCTATTTATAACTTTTTGAATTTAGGAAAAATATTTCTGGTTTTATCGCAGTGGTTTAATATTCTTTCAAAAGCAGTTCACTGGAAAGAAAAAAGAGGCAGAAAACCTGATTATTTTCCCAAAAAAATGCCCAATGCCCTGGCTGTTTTAGCTTTACACCAATTCAAGAAACTGGAAAAATTTAATAAACACCGGGAAGAAATTTCTAATTTTTATTACCAAGAATTAAAAGATACTTCTTTTGAATTGCCGCCCCGATTTCCTGAGAGAAAAAATGTTTTTTTACGTTTCACTATTAAACATCCCCAAGCCCATCAAATACTTTATAATGCCTGGCATAAACAGAATATTCTCTTAGGCGACTGGTACACCAGCCCGATTGCTCCTTATGATACAAAACTAAATATGGTAAAATATAAAATAGGAACTTGTCCCAAGGCCGAAAAATTAGCCAAAAGGACTTTAAATCTACCCACCCATATTAATATATCAAAAAAAGGGGTTCAAAAAATTATTGATTTTTTAAAAATATGGATATAAAGGAAATAAATAACAAAGAGGTTTGGGAGGGATTTTCGGGACAATGCGAGGAGAAGACATTTTTAAACTCTTGGAATTGGGGGGAGTTTCAAAAAAGGGAAGGGAATAAAATTTGGAGATTGGGATT
>VGKE01000060.1 GCA_016867195.1 Candidatus Nealsoniibacteriota bacterium
GATTTAGCGAGATTGACCACCGTTTGTTTGGTGATTGTCGGAAAAAAAAGGAGGTTCTAAAAAATAGCGCTAAAAAAAATTTTGAGAATTTTAAAGAAGAAGTTTTTAAAAGATTATGAATTTACCGGTTAAAAAAATAGAATTGATTTTGCCTAAAAACAGAATAAGCGAACTGGTTGAAGAACTTCAGTCCGGCGCCTTTTTGGAAGTTATTGCCGGCAGCGAAACCCAGGAAGCCGCGGATAAAAAAGGAGACGATTACGGGCTTAGATTGAGCGAGGTTAATTTCGCCCTTTCTTTTCTTGAAAATTTTAAACCAAAAGAGAACTTTATAAAAAATATAATTTTTGGCCTGGTTTCTTTAAAGGAAAATATTAAAGAGAGCGAGTTGAGGGAAACGGTTGATTCGGCTGAGGTAAAGACAGTTATTCAAAAGTGCGCCCTTCTTGAGGAAAAAATAAATAAACTTGAAGTAAGGAAAAAACAACTTTTTGAGGAGAGCGAAGTTTTGGAGAAATTTTGCGGCGCCTCAATCGCTTCCGGCAAAATCCTGGAAAGGGTTAGTTATTTTATCGGTTCTATTGACAATAAAAGCAAAGACGATTTTTTAAACGAAATTGCAAAAAGGCCCTTTTATTTAGAAAAAGGAAAAGAGGGCGTTTTTGATTTCAATTTTGTTCTTTTTTACCCTCAAAAAGAAAAGCGATTTTTTTCGGAAATTTTTAAAAAGTACCCTGCCAAAGAAGAAAACGTCTTTTGGCAGGAGGAGCCATGCAAGGCCCTGGCAGCCAGGAAAAAAGAGATAGGAGAAATAGGGCTTGAGCTTGATATTCAGCGTAAAGAAGCCCAAAAGCTTTTGTTTTTCGTTCCAAAATTCAGGGCCCTGTCTGATTGGCTTAATTGGCAGATTGAGAAAGAAAATTTTTTAAAGCAAAGTGAAAAAACAAAAAAGTATCTTGCCTTTAAGGCCTGGGTTGCCGAAGAAAATATAGAAAAAGTCCGACAGAACATAAAAAAGATTACTAACCATTTTTTACTCAAAGAGCTGCCTGTTTCCGACGAAGACCGTCCGCCGGTAATAGTTAAAAATAAAGGGATAATGAATAGTTTTGGAATAGTTACGGCCGTTTACGGTTTACCAAAAAGAGACGAACTTGACCCCACGCCTTATCTTGCTCCATTTTTTATCTTTTATTTTGCCCTGGCTCTTTCGGACTCAGGTTACGGCCTTATTTTAACCATCCTTGCTTTATTGACCAGGAAGATATTTAAGAATGCCGGGATTGACGCCTTTCTTAATCTTTTTATTATCGCCGGAATTTTAACAACCATAGTCGGGGTTTTTGCCGGAACGGTTTTTGGAAGCAATATTACCGAGTCAATAAGGATTATTGACCCGCTTAACGACCCGATTAAGACCTTGATTTTTGTTTTGTTCCTTGGCATTTTTCAGATATTTATCGGATTGATAGTAGGAATGGTCTGGCTGATAAAAAGCGGAAAAAGGAAACAAGCGCTCGCCGGAAACGGAGCGTCAATTGTCTTTTTTATAGGAATCTTTTTATTCTTTTTGACTCGCAAACCCTCTTTTATTTTTTTCGGTTTGGCAGTTATGATTTTTATGGCAATTTTCTATTCGCTGGAGAAAAATATTTTCTTAAGAATCGGCAAGGGATTTGGCGCCATCTATGGTTTGGTTGGTTATTTCAGCGATGTCCTTTCCTATTCAAGGATTTTGGCTTTGGGACTGGCTACCGGAATTATTGCCGCGGTTATCAATATAATAGCCGTAATTTTTAAGGATATGGTTCCTATCCCGGCAATCGGTTGGTTAGTGGCCGTAATTGTTCTTATTATTGGGCATATTGGAAATTTATTGATTAATGTTTTAGGCGCTTTTATTCATTCGGCAAGATTGCAGTTTGTTGAGTTTTTTTCAAAATTTATGGAGGGCGGCGGCAAATATTTTAAGCCGTTTGCAAAAAAGGGTCGTTTTATAGAAATTATTAATTAAATAAAAATGAGACCGTTGAATGATTTAGCGTAGTTTTGCGTAAGGTTTAGCGTAGTTTTGCGATAAGAACTTTTTTGTCGCTAAATCACGCGAAACAAGACGCCAAACCACGCAAAAATTAATTGTTCAACACTTTCAAAACATGGAATTAGGTATTGCTTTAGCAATTTTAGGAGCGGCTTTGGCAGTGGTTTTATCGGGTATTGGTTCGGCTATTGGCGTTGGCATTGTCGGTCGTTCGGCAGCCGGGCTTATTTCCGAAGAGCCGGAAAAATTCGGCAAGGCCCTTTTGCTTCAGGTTTTACCAGGAACCCAGGGCATTTACGGTTTTTTGGCTGCGGTTCTGGCTTTGCAGAAAATCGGCATTTTCGGAGGCGAAGAAGTTTTAATCGGCAATCAGATTGGCTGGCAAATTCTTTTAGCCTGTTTGCCAATTGCTTTTGCTGGACTTGTTTCAGGGGTTTTACAGGGTCAGGTAAGCGCCGCTGGAATTTCAATCCTGGCAAGAAAACCGGAAGAAGTCGGTAAAGCGATTATTTTTTCAGCCATGGTTGAAACATATGCCGTTATTTCGCTTCTGACAACAATATTAATTTTGAACGGATTATCGGTTTAAAATGAGTTTGGAAAACCTTCTTAACCAAATTAAAAAGGAGGCAAATGAAGAAATAGATTCTCTTGAAAAAGGGGGCAGTTCGGATTTGGCTGAAATTGACCGCCAGGGAGAAGAAGGAATTAATTTATTAAGGGATAAAAAAGAAAAAGACCTGTCTGAAGAAAAGGAAAAAATATTGACCAATTATGAAAAAGAAAAAGATTTTGAAATGGGTATGGAGGTCTTGACTTTTAAAAAAGAAATAATGAAAAAGGCGATTTCTCAAATAAAGGAAATTGCCAAAGATCTTTCGGTCCATCAAAAAAAAGAAATATTCAGGAAAAAAATAGAAGAAATTAAGGGGAAAATAAAAGGAGATTGTCTTGTTTTTGTTCCGCATAATAGGAAAAACGAATTCAGCGATTTATTTAAAGAAATCGGTCAGGAGAAAATCAGAAAAAAAGAACTTGGCTTTGAAGATGGATTTGTTATTGAAAGCAGCGAGTTTATTTTAGGGGTTGATTTATCCGGTCTTGTTGACCAGATGATAGAAAAGGAAAAAGAGTTTTTCTTCCCTCTTTTGCTTAATCGATAACGAGAATATGAGATATCTTTTTTTTGTTTCCTGGCTCAGGGCCAGGGAAAAGAAAATAGCCGACCGGACTGATATTGACCGGATGATAGGCGCTTCAATTCTAGAAGAGAGTTTTAAGGTTTTGAACGACACCGATTACGCTCCTTTTATTTCCAATAAAAATTATGAGGATATTGAAGATATAATAGAAGAAGAAAGAGGGGATTTAAGAAGAACATTCGAGCGACTCGGGTTAGAAAAGAGCGCCTCGGAATTTATTTTTTTGAAAGACGACCTTATTTTGCTTAGCGGCTATTTGAAAGAGAAGTTTTTTGGAAAGGGAGAAAAGAAAGAAAACGCTCTTACTAAAAAATATCCCGAGATTATCAAAGAAGTTGAGAAAAGAAGTTTTAACAGCCCGGAGGAAATTGACGATTATATTATTGAGGACTATTTCCAAAAAGCGATAAATTTTTGCCGGAAAATAAAAGAAAAAGAAGCCAGCGGTTTTTTAAGAAATTATTGGCAAAAAATTAAAATAAGCAAAGGAAACCCGGAAGAAAGAGACGGGGTTTTGGTTGAAATGGAAGATAAAATTATTGAAAAAAGCAGAGAATGTATAAGCGGCATATTGCCTATTTTGTCTTTTTTTATTAAAAAGAGAAGGGCAGAGTATTTTATCAGGACGGTTTTCTCAGCCAAAAGAATCGGTTTAAATATTTCGGAAACGCCTGATTTAATCAATAAAAAAAGAACCATTTGACGTTTTCGGACGCGTTTTCGGACGTGCGACGTCCATCTTGGACGTCGCACGTCCGAAAGACATCCGAAAAGATTATG
>VGKE01000061.1 GCA_016867195.1 Candidatus Nealsoniibacteriota bacterium
TCAGGAATTCTAAAAGCGGCGAAATAAACATCTAATTCTTCCCCTGCTCCAAATCGTCCGGCTAAAAGTCGGTCCCTCACCAGACCCAGAACCCGACTGACTAAGCCGGACAGGGCAAGTAAAAAAGCCGCGAAAGTAATTGTTTTAGCCCGGGAATTTAAAATACGATTAAGCATATAATGTTTTATTTTACTATTTTTATTTTTATTTTTCAAATTAAAAACTATTGACAGCCGGGTTAAATTTTGCTAATATAAAAATATCTTAGCAAGATGAGTGATCGCCCCCACCTTTTTGAAAAAGATGGGGGAGGAAAGTCCGAACACTCATTCCCAGCCTTGGGCAGGGTCTAAAAGGTAGTGGTTGTTAAGGCCACCGTCCGCCTCCGGGTGGATAGAGGTGCGAACAGAGACGCTCTAGACACCGAAAGGTGTCGAGCGCCCGTCTCGCTTTTAACGGGAATAGGGCGAGTCCCGTAGAAATACGGGAGTGAAACGGCTAAATCCTTGCTGGGTGCAAGAACAAACCAAAAATCAGGGATACGACTCAGATTTTTGGAAAAAGTAGTTCGCCTAGATAGATGATCACTTCGTCCCGCCGATGCCTTGGCGAAGGCGGACGACCCGCCTACGCTCTTTTAGAGCTACGGCGAGGTAAGACAGAATTCGGCTTACAATCTTGCTAAGGCATTAAAAAAGTCCTGCTTCCAGCGAGACTTTTTTAATTCACCGAGACCAGGGTCCCGAATTCTAGATTAACTTTTGGGTTCTGGATTCTTTATCCAGGGCCTCGTTAACCAACCTATCCGCCTCTTTATTTTTATCCCGAGAAATAAGCTTAAATTTTATTTTTTGGAAATCAAGACGCGAGTTCCAAAGTTCCAGAAATAACAATTGGATTTTTTCGTCCAAAATTTTATACTCTCCATTCATCTGTTTTACTAAAAGCTCGGAATCAGACCGAACCTCAATCTCTGAATTCTTGGCTAATTTTTTGCTGTAAAGCGCTTTAAATTTCTTCAGGGCAAAAATAACTGCCTGATATTCTACCTCATTATTGGTAAAACTATCTCCTAAATATTCAGAGTATTCTTTTATCTTCTGCCCCTTCTCATTGCAAAAAACTATTCCAATTGCCGATGGACCCGGATTCCCCCGCGACCCGCCATCGGTATAGATGATGATTTTTTTCATATAGAATAGATAAGAAATCCAGGCAATAAGGTTTTAAAGCTAAAAACCTTATTGCCGAGCAATTATCTGAAATATTTAAATAAGCGTTCTTTGAATTTGTCTAAATTCTCGTTTTTGACGCGGAAGCCGGCTGCCTGAGGATGACCGCCATAGGTTATAAGAAGGTCAGAACATGTTTTCATTGCTTCCACAGCATTAAAACCAGCCGGCGCCCTAATACTGCCCTGACTCTCGTCTTTGGATTTTTTATATAAAAAAACAGGTTTTTGATATTTTTTAATAAGAACCGAAGCCGCTACTCCTAAAAAAACTAACTCCCAGTCAGAACTGCCTTCAAAAACAATCGGTTCTTCTTCCCAGGAAAATACCTTCTCTTCAACCTCTAAAATTATCTCTTTTATCCTCTGTTTTTTTTCAAAACCCTTTTCCAATAATAATTTAGCTAATTCCCCGGCCCCCTTTTTGTCAGAAGTTGTTAAAAGCCGGAAAGCAGCTGGCAGATTGTCTTCAATATCCCGGATATTTAAAACAGAGTTAACCTTATTTACCCGCTGAAGTAAACTTAAGGATTTCAAATCTTCCAAACCAAATAATGCCTGAATGCCGGGCCGCCAACTGGAATCCAGATAATCCAATCCCTCAATAATCATTCTTTCGTTTTCGTCAACCCTCGGCATCATATCAGCGATAGTTGCCATTGCCACTAATTCCAAAAAATTTCTCCTTAGGTATTCTGACATTTTGTTTTTAAAAAGAATCTCTGATAATTTAAAAACAAGACCAACCGTGGCAAACTGCTTAAAAGGATATTTATCTCCTTTTTGTTTTGGGTCAACAATAATATCGGCTTCTGGTATTTTGTCTAAAACCTCGTGGTGGTCAATAATCAGGACTTCAAAACCAAGCTTCTTTGCTGTTTTTATTTCTTTTAAATTTCCAATACCGCAGTCCAGAGTAATAAACAGAGCCGGACTGTGTTTCTTTAAATAAAAAAGGGCTTTTTCATTAATACCGTATCCGTCTTCTTCTCTGTCAGGGAAATAAATCTCACTAATCTTTCCGCCTAAATTTTTAATGCACTCGTCTAAAATAATAACCGAGGTCACTCCATCTAAATCAGAATCGCCATAAATTACTATTCTCTCTTTTTTTTTGACTGCCCTTAAAATCCGCTGAGCCGCTTTTTTGAGATTTTTTATTTCAGGAGACATTTTTATTGTTGCTCCAAAATTTTTAAACCTGGCAATTCTTCGCCGCCAAGGAAGGCCAACATCGCGCCGCCGCCGGTAGAAATATGATCAAACTTATCTCGCAGACCAAATTTTTTTAAAGCCGAAAGAGTGTCCCCGCCGCCTACAATTTTAAATGCTTTATAATTTCTGACAATTTGTTCGGCAATGGCTTTTGTGCCTTTTTCAAAAAACGGTCTTTCAAAAAGTCCTACCGGACCAGCCCAAACAATCATTTTTGCTTCTTTAATTATTTTGGAAAACATTTTAATGGTCTCTGGTCCGATATCTAACAACATTTCATCTTTTCTAACCCGACCCGGTGCGGCCTCGTTAACATACATTTCCCCTGTTTCATCCGGGGAAACAAGAGCGTCTATTGGCAAATGAAGTTTAGTGGATGTCAGATTAAATTTTTCAATTTCCTTTACCACTTCTTCCAACGGCCAAGGTCTTCCCACGCAAATCCCCTTAACTATTAAAATTGGTTCAGCTATCTTTCCTCCAACTAATAACTGGTCAGCTTTTTCTAAAAATTGTTTAATAACCTTAATTTTGCTTTCAATTTTAAGTCCTCCAATAATTACCACTAAGGGACGCCAAGGGTCTTCTAATACCCGGGAAAGAATTTTAATTTCTTTTTCCAGCAAAAAACCGGCTGCCGAGGGTAAATATTTTGGGACCCCAATAATTGAAGCGTGAGGTCTATGACAAACGGCAAAGGCCTCATTAACATAAACATCTCCTAATTTAGCCAATCCTTTGGCAAACTTCTCGTCATTCTTCTCTTCCCCTTTGTGGAATCTCAAATTTTCTAAAAGTAAAATTTCTCCCTCGCCTGCTTTCTTTTTACCAAGTAAAACCGGGACGCCTAAGTATTTTTCTAATCTTTTCTGAATCACCTGAAGACTTCCTCCGTCCCCGAGATGACTCATCAAAATAACCCTGGCTTTGTTTTTCAGCAAATATTCAATAGTAGGCAGTGTTTGCTTAATTCTAAAATCATCGTTAATCTCCCCCTTTTCATCTAAGGGAACGTTAAAATCACATCTGACTAAAACCCGTTTATTTTTAACATCTAAATCCTTTAACGTTTTCATATTATTTCCTCTATCCCTATATTAAGTATAGCCAAATTAAACAACCTCGGCAAGATAGCATTTTTCGCAGTAGACAATCTCCGGTCTATCCGGGGCATAAGTCGTCTCAAACTCATTGGGACAGAGGTTGTTTCCGTGGAAATGGGCGATGGTATTCTTGTAGACACCATTTGCGGAGGTCGGACCTCCGCACATACACTTCCGGTGCCATAATCTCAGAGGGTTTCTCTGTTTTAATCTCTGGTAATGACGGCAATTAGGACATAACCTAGGTAAAGGTAGGTTCATTCTACGATAGAACTGTAATTCTGGCTCAATAATCTTAAAGGCAGTAGTGCATTGCTCATTGCAGGTTGTTTCTAAAGTACCGTCTTCTTTTAATTTGGTGTGAGCGCATTGAATAACCTTGCCAACAATATCGTCTTTGACATCTTTAATATGGTCA
>VGKE01000062.1 GCA_016867195.1 Candidatus Nealsoniibacteriota bacterium
GAGAAAGATAAGCTCAAAGAGATCTGATCTTGAAGACAGGGAATTTATTGATTCAAGGCCCAAATCTGTATTCAAAAGAAGGTATTTCTGGGATTGGAAAGCGGACTTCATCGTCTCTGGAAAACATAGCAAAGGAGCTCTACTGGTATTTGTAGAAAGGAAAAGCAGATATGTTTTAATCTTCAAATTGGCGGACAGAAAAGTGGAAACAATTAATTTCATCTTAAAGCTGATCTTTGGTTCAGGACAACTAATCTGCAATACTTTAACAATAGATAATGATATTTGTTTCAGGCATCACAAACAAATGTCTAAGATTATCGGAGCTCCAATCTTCTTCTGCCATCCCTACCATTCCTGAGAAAAAGGAACGGTTGAAAAGATGAACCAGATGATAAGGAGATTTATCAAAAATGGCTGCAATATTGATAAAATATCCGAGAAAAAGGTAAAATGGGTTGAAAAGATACTGAACGACAAGCCCTACAAATGCATGGGGTTTTACACTCCCAAAGAGGTCTTGTTAAGAAGCAGGGAGTTAAGAGTATTCGTAATGGAAAATTTCAACAAAAAAAACCTTTAACCTTGCAAAAGTGTTCGGATTGAGGGCAGAATGTGCCGATTTTTTATGTTTTTTTTAATTTGGTAAGGGAAATTTTTTGCACATTTCTTTTACCTCTTCTCTCACCTTTTCGCAATTATTTTCATCTGCTATAACGTCATTTATCCAGGAAGCGATTTGTTTCATTTCTTCCTCTTTCATTCCCCTGCTGGTTATCGCCGGGGTGCCAAGCCGAATTCCAGAGGGTTTAAAAGGAGGAGCCGGGTCAAAGGGTATGCTGTTTTTATTAACCGTAATACCAGCTCTTTCCAGACGATCCTGAGCCTCGGCCCCGGAAACTCCTTTATTTCGCAAATCAATTAAAATTAAATGATTATCCGTGCCTCCGCTTATTAATCTAAACCCGTATCTCAAAAGTTCTTCTGCCAATACCCTGGCATTAACAACCACCTGCCGGGCATAATGTTTAAAATCCAGAGTTGAGGCCTCTTTTAGACATATAGCAATAGCGGCAATTGAATTTTCATGGGGTCCCCCTTGAAGTCCGGGGAAAATCGCCCTGTCTATTTTCTGGGGCAGTTCAACGTCTTTTTCTATCCCTTTTTTTGTTATCATTATCATTCCTCCTCTTGGACCCCTTAAGGTCTTATGAGTAGTGGTTGTAATAATATGAACAAAAGGAACCGGACTGGGATGAACTTCTCCTGCCACTAATCCGGCAATATGGGCTATATCTGCTGCCAGATAAGCCCCAATAGAATCGGCAATTTTAGTAAATCTTTCCCAATCAAAAATACGAGGATAAGCGGTCGCTCCCACCCAGATAAGTTTTGGCTGATGCTCCCTGACCAGCCCTGCCATTTCTTCATAGTCAATTAAATGATTATCTTCTTTTACTCCGTATTGAACTGACTTATAGTATTTAGCCGAGAAATTAACTTTCCAGCCATGGGTCAAGTGCCCGCCGTGAGGCAAAGACATTCCCATTGTTGTGTCCCCGGGCTTTAATAAAGCGAAATAAACGGCCTGATTCGCCGGAGAACCAGAATATGGCTGGACATTAACATGTTCCACGCCAAATAACATTCTGGCTCTTTCCTTGCAGATATTTTCTATTTGATCATAATACTCTAAACCGGCATAATACCTTTTGCCAGGATATCCTTCGGCATACTTATCCGTCAAAATCGAACCTAGGGCCTCGCGAACAGCCAAAGAACTATGATTCTCTGAGGGAATCATTTCCAGGGTTGTCTCCTGCCGCTCTTTTTCTTTTCCAATCAGACCCGCGATTTGAGAATCAACTTTTGGAAGATTCATATTCTTAAAACCTTATATGGTTTTTTAGTTAAATCAATTACTTTTGAAGGCCGGCTTTCCGGCAGATTGCCAAGGTTAACTATAAGGTCAGGTCGAATTTTTTGATTTTCAAATTGTTTTAAAACGTCTTTTATTTTTGTTGAGGCGGGTTTGCCGGAAATATTGGCCGAAGTGGTAGTTAAGGGTTTATTTATTCTTTTAATTATATCATTGACTAATTTACTGCTTGAAATTCTTAAACCGATTGCTTTTTTCCCGGCAAACAATTTCTTTGATAACCCGCAACCTGGCCTTCTCTTTAAAATTACGGTTACTTTTCCCGGCCAAATTTCTTTTAAAAATTTCTCCTGCTGTTTGTCAATAAAAGATAACTTTTTGGCTTCCTTGATATTTTTAATAAAGACCGCTATCGCTTTGTTTTTCGGTCTTTTTTTGAGATCAAAAACCCTTTCAACCGCTTTATCGTTGGTGGCGTCCGCCAAAAGCCCGTAGACCGTTTCTGTCGGACAAAGCGCTACCCCGCCTTTTTTAATAACCTCGATTATTTCTTTAATTTTAATAGCCATTTTTCTTTAAAAATCGGGAAAGTTTTATAATATCGGCCGGATTGCCAAAATCCAGCCAATAGTCCTTAATCTTTTTTACTTTAACTTTTTTTTCTTTGGCTAAAAGCGAAACCGCGTCGGTTATTTCGTATTCTCCCCGGGGCGATTTCTTAATTTCAGAAAGTTTTCCAAACACCTCTGGAGTAAATTTATACATTCCGGTATTAATCAAATTGCCAACATATTTTTTGGGTTTTTCAATAATTTTTTTTAAAAACCCGTCATCGGTAATAAGTACGCCGTATTTTTCGGGACGCGGGTGATTAAAGCCGGCTACATAATTATATTGGTCATCAATATTCATCTCCTTTAAATCTTTTACCGAATAAA
This sequence comes from Candidatus Nealsoniibacteriota bacterium, assembly GCA_016867195.1. Taxonomy (GTDB): domain Bacteria; phylum Patescibacteriota; class Minisyncoccia; order Minisyncoccales; family GWA2-38-27; genus VGKE01. The sequence goes on from VGKE01000062.1 coordinate 2,818, forward strand.
GGTTGTCTCCACAGATAAACAGAAATTGTTCTTTGGCGCCATCTTTCACGCACATTAAAGAACAAGCAGTGCCGTAAATTTTTTCTTTTGGTCCAAGAATGTCAAATTGACACACAATTTTTATTTTTCCCTTGAATCTGTTGTTTTTTTCGTATTCCTTAAGAAACTCTTTGACCAGCTCGCCTTTGTAGCCAATGACTAAAATTATGTCTTTATATCCGGCTTTAAAAACATTGTCTAAAAGATATGCTAAAAAAGGTTTTTTTTGAACCTTTATAAGATGTTTCGGCTTGTTGTTTGTCAAATGCAGCATACGGGTTCCCGCACCCGCTGCCGCAATCACCACTTTTTTAATCATCTCTTTATCTATTCCCGCTTTAGCGGGACACGACCCGACTGAAATTTTATTTCAGTTTAGGGCTATTTCAAAAGCTTTCTTGTTTAATTCCAGGTACTTTTCCGGGACGACCTTTGAGATTGCCTTCAAAATTAAATTAGGTTTTAAGGGGATTAACTCTTTATAACTTAAGTATCCTAACAAATAAACTCCGCTTAAAACTTCTTTTTGAAGTTCCTCTTGGCATATTTTAGAAGCCGGAACAATGTACTTTTCTCCTTTAATTTCCTTTTCTATTATTTTAATAATCTCTTTTTGAGAAAAATTAGAATAATAGGGAAGATAATGAGCGTTAATTAAAAACTTCGTTTTTCTGTTAGCGTAATGAAGCGTTCTTAAAACCTCTGTTATCTCCAAACTTAAAATTAAATCGGCAGAACCTTCGGCTATTAACGGAGAATATATTTTTTTACCAAAGCGAATATGGGTTTCGACACTGCCCCCTCTTTGAGAAAGCCCGTGAAGCTCTGAGGTTTTTATATCTCTGCCGCCAATTAAACAGGCCTCGGCTATTATTTGAGTCAACATAACAGCCCCTTGACCCCCAACCCCGGCTATTAAAATATTAAAATTCTTATTCATATCATATTTAAATTATTCAAATTCCTAATTCATAATTCTTTTATCAATTCTTTCCCGTTTTCCGGGCATAATAAGCGCATATTTTTTTCGAAATTATAACTGAAACTTCTTTCTTGTTTAAAAATTCATTTAGAGTATTTTTAAA
>VGKE01000063.1 GCA_016867195.1 Candidatus Nealsoniibacteriota bacterium
TATGTCTCAGAGAATGTAGCAAAAAATAGAGAAAAAAATTAAAACATTATGGAAGTGCGTGGAGGGCACTTAAAAAAAAGAATAATGGCTTAGAGGGCGGGGTGCCTGCTCGCTAACGCTCACAGTCATGTTCATAGGCGAGTACCAACATTCAATAGATTTAAAAAAAAGGTTGTCTTTGCCGGCAAAATTTAGAAAAAGCCTTGGCAAAAAGGTGATTGTTACAAGAGGATTTGATAATTGTCTGGTTGTTTATTCTGAAGGAAAGTGGAAACTGGTAATGGAAGAGCTAAAAAAAATATCCAGCAACAAGGCAGAGGGGAGAATGTTCTCCAGATTTATTTTAGGCGGAGCAGTAGAGATTGAACTGGATAAATTAGGCAGGATTTTAGTGCCGGATTATTTGAAGAATTACGCTGGTTTAAAAAAAGATATTATTGTTTGCGGACTTTCCGACAAACTGGAAATATGGGATATTGAAAAATGGTTTAATTATAAAAAGAATAATGAGCAGAATATTGATAAATTAGTCGAGAATCTGCCTGAATTAGGAATATAAATGATAGTGCACATACCGGTTCTTAAAAAAGAGGTTTTAGAGGTTTTAGATCCAAGCCAAAATGAAAATTTTATAGACGCGACAATAGGTTGGGCCGGGCATACCAGATTTATATTGGATAAAATAAAACCCGAAGGGAAGGTCTTGGGAATAGAGCGGGACAGTGAGATATGTGAATCTTTAAAAAAAGAAAATATTAAACGACTGGTTCTGATTAACGATTCTTATGATAATTTGAAAGAAATTATCAGGGATAATAATTTTGAGCCAGTGGCGGGAATTTTATTTGATTTAGGGATGTCTTCCTGGCATTTGGAAAAATCAGGCAGGGGATTCTCGTTTTTGAAAGATGAGCCGCTGGACATGAGATACAATACGAAATTTTCAATTTTCAATTTTCAATTTTCAAACTTGACGGCCGAAAGAATTGTGAATGAATATCCGCAAGAAGGAATTGAGAGAATTTTAAGAGATTATGGAGAGGAAAGATATGCCGGTCGGCTGGCTAGAAAAATAGTTGAAGTGAGAAAAGCAAAGCCGATAAAAACCACTTTCCAACTGGTAGAAATTATAAAAAAGGCCGGGCCGAGAAAAACAAGAATTCATCCGGCCACCCGTACTTTTCAGGCCTTGAGAATCGCTGTTAATAATGAGTTAAACGTTCTAAATAAGGGCCTGTCTCAAATAATAAACATTTTAGAAAAAGGGGGCAGAGTGGCGGTAATTTCCTTTCATTCTTTAGAAGACAGAATAGTTAAGAATTTTTTTAAAGAAAATAAAAATAAAGGTCTCTTAAGAATATTAACCAAAAAGCCGATTATGGCTCAAAAAGAAGAGATTAAAAATAATCCCCGTTGTCGGAGCGCGCGGCTCCGGGCAGCGATAAAATTATGAATATTAAATTTTTTTGGATTTTTAGTATTTTATCAATAACCACTCTTTTCTTTTTCTATGTTTATCAGGTTAATGTTGAGGTTTCACAAAGATATTTAATCCAGGGCTATAATAAAGAAATAAGAGATGTTTCCAGAGAAAATCAGGAATTAGAAATTAAGAGGGCTCAGATAAATTCTTTAGACAAAGTTGTTGAATTGATAAAACCTCTTAGTTTTGAGAAAACAGAGAAGATTCATTATATCAGGATTCTGGATAATCAAGTGGTAGCGAAATAAATTGTCTAAATTTATGAGGCAGTGGCGGATAAACCTAATTTTTATTTTAATTATTTTATTCGGGGCGGCTATCATCGGTCGCCTTGTTTATATTCAAATTATTAATTACAATCTCTACCGGGCATTAGCCCAGGGGCAGCAGGGGATTTTCCAGCCGTTTAAAGGAGCAAGAGGCCAGATTTTTTTCAAAGGAGGGGAAGTCTTGGCGATGAATATGGAGGGATTTTTCCGAAAATATCCTCAGGAATCCATGGCTTCTCAGACAATCGGATTTTTAGGGGGAGAAGGCAGGGGCCAATATGGGCTCGAGGGTTATTATGACGAGGTTCTACAGGGGAAAGAAGGATTTCAAGAAGTTGGTTTAAACCATAATAAAGGAGCGGATATTTTTTTAACTATTGATTACAATATTCAATTTACAGCCGAGGAATTGCTAAAGAAGGCAAAGGATGGTCTGGATATTGAAAGCGGTCAGATTGTTGTTTTAGAGCCGTTCTCGGGAAAAATTTTAGCCCTGGCTAATTTTCCCAATTTTAATCCCAATTATTATTTTGAAATAAAAGACTTTCAAATTTTCCAAAATCCAGTTGTCCAAAAAATATTTGAGCCGGGTTCTGTTTTTAAGCCGATTACCGCGGCTGCTGCCATAGACCAGCAAAAAATAAATCCTCAAACCACTTATATTGATACCGGGTCTATGAGAATTGGCGGACGCGTTATTTCTAATTACGACAAAAAGGTCTGGGGTGAAAAAAATATGACCGAGGTTCTAGAAAGGTCAATTAATACCGGTGCTGTTTTTATGGAGAGAGAATTAGGGCATAACCTTTTTTTAGAATACCTTGACCGTTTCGGTTTTTTTGAGCCAACCGGAATTGACCTTCAGGGAGAAATTTTTTCCACCAACAAAGAGTTTAAAAAGGGATATGAAATAAACTTTGCCACTGCTTCTTTTGGTCAGGGGATTGAGATGACGCCTATTCAGTTGGTCAGGGCTTTTTCCGTCATTGCTAATGCCGGTAAAATGGTTAAGCCGTATATGGTCGAGAAAATTGTGGAAAATGGCGAAACAATGGAAATCAGCCCCGCTTTATTCCCGAAAGAAATTATTTCTCAAAAAACCGCTTCTCAGGTTACAGCGATGTTGATTAGCGTAATTGAGCAGGGCTCGGGCAGGTTGGCTAAAATTCCTGGTTATTATGTTGCCGGTAAAACCGGGACTGCTCAGGTTCCGGAGGGCAGGGGATATTCCGCCGAAAAAACGATTCAGAGTTTTATTGGTTTTGCTCCGGCTCTTGAGCCAAGGTTCTTAATTTTAGTAAAACTTGATAATCCCAAAGCCCGAACTGCTGAATATTCAGCAGTTCCCATATTTCAAGAACTGGCAAAATATATTATTAATTACTGGCAGATACCACCGGATTATGAATAATAAAAAGAGCCCGCGCGTCCTTGCGCAGGCGAGAATAGCTGGTTTTGGTTGTCAGTCGAGAATTTCCACAGTGAGTTGTTGAACCCCCCAATTAAGCGCTTTTTTGTGGTCATGGAACCTTACGTCTATATGGTAGATTCCATTTCTTGCCGAACGACGCATCGCTCCGCCCGTGTCATCCACGGTCAATATCCCTTTTCCGGGAATATTGAGCCGTGTTCCGTAAGGCAAAAGACCTGGATCGGCCGCCACTCCTTTCGTTGTCCTGGCGTCCTTTCCGATTGCGGTCTTTCCGTCTGCGTATTTCCCGCAACATTTTTCACAGGGGCAGTAGGCCGTAACTTTCATCATTTCAACTCTTCCCTTTGGCTCCGCCACGAGAAGAAGAGACGGCGCGGGACCTACCGGAATCGGTTGGAACGGAGGAGTTGGAGCGGGAGGTTCCATCCAATTCAATCCCAGTAATTCCTTTTCATCCTGGGGCGGTCGTCCAAAGGTCTGAGTCATATGCGCGAATATTATTCCCGCAAAAAACCCAAAGAAGAAAATCCTCAATTCTCTCTTTCTCATTGGTTTCCCTTTCAGAAAATAACCAACTTTTCTTATCTGCCCGAATTGCGAAGTTGGCTTTTAGCGCAATATCATTTCGTAATTCGAGATGGTTTAAAGAACAATAATTAAATTATAGCATACTATTTTATTTATGTCAATGTTTTTGTTGGCTTTCAGTTAAAATGTCGTATAAAAC
>VGKE01000064.1 GCA_016867195.1 Candidatus Nealsoniibacteriota bacterium
CCATCCACCCACCCTTCCTCAACCAGAGGCACCAGCAAGGGGCAGGCCTTATTATAAATTTTTAACTCGGGATTTGATTTTAAAAGTTTCTCTTCCCAGGCCCTGCTTTTAATAGTTCCCGGGGTACCAATAATGCCGATTTTTTTGTTTTTGCTAAATAAAACTGCTTCTTTTGCCCCTGGTGTTATCATTTCAAAAATTGGCGCTTTTGGAAACTCTTTTTTTAAAAAATCTGCAGCCCAGGCAGAGGAAGTATGACAGGCAACAACAATTATTTCAGCCCCTCTATTTAAAAGCCATTGGCTAATTTTTACTGAATATCTCTTGACAAAATCAGCCCCTTTGGTGCCATAGGGCAAACGGGCTGTGTCGCCAAAATAAATGAGCGGGTATTGAGGCAAACATCTCATAATTTCTTTAACTACAGTTAAACCCCCAACCCCGGAATCAAAAATACCAATCATAATATTTTAATTCATCGCGTATTTATATTTTCATTGAGCGAAATCGGACGGGGGCGACCCTCATCCAAAATTGGACGAGGGTCGCCCCCGTCCATCCTGGCTCGCAATGACGGAGTGGCTATAAACAACGCTATTATTTATATTACCAGAAAATTGACAGATTTCAAAAAAAGGAGTAAACTTAACAATTAGGTCGTTGAATAATTTAGCGTAGTTTTGCGTAAAGTTTGGCCTTAGTTTTGCGATAAGAACGTTTTTGTCGCTAAATCACGCGAAACAACACGCGAAACCACGCAAAAATAATTGTTCAACGCTTTCAATAATAAAAAATTGGCTGCTCTTTAACTTTAACTAAGGAATAATCCTTCTGAAAGAGGGACTAATATGGAAAAGAACAAAGAAGATGGCTCCGGACGTTTAGGTAGATTCCTATCAGAAAGAAAAAGGAAAAAACTAACAAAGAGAGAGGTGGAGTTGAAAAGAGTCATTCAAGAGTTGCTGGAAAAAGGAGAAGTTGATCCTCTCTTCCTGGATTTCGTTCGTTCTATTGAGGAAGAAGAACAAAAAATTGCCTGGGAAACGATTCTTTCGCGCCAGGACCTTGAACCACCAGACCTCTATAAAATAATTATTGTTATACCTGACGGGTTTGGGGCAATAAGAGAGCGGTTTTTTGAGAGATTCCTAAGGGAAGCGGATGAAGAGGAACTTTGCGATGTGATAGAGCAAGGATTTGAAGATTTCAACGTCAGGGCCTTTGAAGAACTATGCCGCAGGGTTGAAGGAATTAGTAATGGCCTTATTAAAAAGGGCCGCGCCGTAAAACTGCTGCTCAGGATTCTGAAAAGCAGTATAAGGGGCAGGAGAGAGGAATTGGCTCAAAAAGCGCTTAAACTGCTTGTAACCCTAAATCCCCCTGCTGACGAATTACGAGCGATATCGCTTCTCTCCCCTCTCGATTCTATGCCGAATTTGGAAAAAGCCATAGACCGATTTGTAGGGAAAAAGTCTAGAGGAGACCTGAATCCTAAACAACTTGTCAGGAGAATTCAGGCGCTAAAAGAAAAAATCGCTGAAATCAAAAAATCGCTTGGGCCCCAAGAGGGACAAGAGGGATAAAAATATAACAAAGAAGGATAACAACAGGCGGCAAAAGCTGCCTTTTTTCTTTAGGACCAGATACTCAATAATTATACGATCGTATAATTATTGAGTAAATGCCTTAATCCTTCTAATTTGTCATCCTGAGCGTTAGCGAAGGATCCCATCCATTTCTGGCATCCACGGGATTGCTTCACTTCGTTCGCAATGACGGAGGAGGTCTTACGAGGGCTCTCTCTTCTCGTCATTGCGAGGAGCGAAGCGACGAAGCAATCTCGTTGCCTGTATATTTATCCTAACAAACGGATGGCGACGCCGATAATTGCCGCGACGATGCCAATGACCCAAAACCTCATTGTAATTTTATAATGAGGCCAGCCCTTGGCTTCAAAATGATGATGAATTGGAGCGGCTAAAAAAATTTTTTTATGAAATATTTTTCTGGAAACAATCTGCAAAATCACGGAGCCGGATTCCAAAACAAGCAGAATCGCTATAATGGGCAAAACCAAAACCGAATCGGTTAAAAAAGCCACCACTGTTAAAGCGCAACAAAGACCTAAAATGCCGGTTTCGCCCATATAAAACCGGGCTGGCGGGATATTAAACCATAAAAACGCTAAAATTGCGCCGCTAATTACAGCGCAAAAAGCGGCTAAATCAATCTGGTTCTGAAATAAGGCGATTCCGCCAAAAGTGGCAAAAATTGAAGCAAAAATTCCGCCGGCAAGACCATCTAATCCATCAATTACTCCTCCGCTATAAGTCGCCATTGTTACTAAAATAAAAAATGGAATATACCAGAGGCCAATAAAAAAATCTCCGTTGCCTGGAATATGGAGGGTTGTATGGCCTAATTTAGAATAAAACCACCAGCCGCCGATTAAACCAATCAGGGCAACTAAAATCAAACGGTATCTTAATCGCAATCCGCCGCCAATATATTTTCCCTTTCCAAAAATTTGTAAAATATCATCTGTCAAGCCAACCAGGGAAGCAGCGATTAAAGCAAAAAAGGGCAGCCAGGTTTGAGACCTGCTTAAAAAATTTAATTTTTCAAACCACCATATATTGGTTTTAGAAAGCAAAAAGAAAAAAACCGCCAAAATCAAAGCGCTTAACCAGATAAGTAATCCGCCAAATCTTGGAACCCGGGTTTCGTCTTCTCCGTGAAATTTTTTAAATAAAGGAACCTCTTTCCCGTCAATTGATTTTTCCCTGACTTCTTTCCGCCAGAGACGATATTTATATAAAAAATGAATTAAAGCCGGAGCCAACCAAAAAGCTAAAATAAAACTAAGAGTTCCGAGTGTGAAAATCTTAATAACATTTATAGTGACATCGGGCATAAAAAACAATAAAAATCAGGGACCCAGTCCCTGTGGGTTTACAGAGACCCAGTCCCTGTAAGGGCTTTGATTATTTTACGCATATCGCCAAAACGATCTTCAGAGCCCAATACAATATTAATAAAATAACCGCCCTTGGAATTATCTAAAACCAGAAGCAGGCATCCGTTTGCTTCAATAGTCCAACCGGTTTTACCGCCAATTATTTCCGGAATTTCACTTAAAAGTTCATTAGTGCTTTGAGGAATAAAATGATGAAGCGAACCGTTTGGTTTTAAAACCTCATAAGATTGTTTAAGAGTAATTTCCATTATTTGGGGATGATTTGTTAATATATATTCAATTATTTTTACAATGTCCTGGCCGGTTGAATAATTTGAAATGCCCTGATTATTGTCAGGGTCTAATCCAGTTGAATTGATAAAATTGGTATTCTGTAGTTCTAAATTTTTAGTATAGATGTTCATTAAAGAAACAAAAGCCTCTTCGCCAATTGGTTGAGTCAGGGCAAAAGCCGCATCATTGCTTGATTCAATCAACATAATGTGCAAAAGGGCTTCTACTGAAAGTTTTTCTCCGACCACTAACTCTCCATATTTTGATTGACCTTTTTGCAAAACCGCTTCCCTGCTAATTGTAATAAGCTGAGAGGGTTTGTATGTCCCTTTAAGATCAAAGACCACCAAAGCGGTCATCAGTTTAGTTAAAGAAGCGATGGGGAAAATTCCTGCTGAATTTTTTTCAAATAAAACTATCTTATTTCCTTGCTCGTCAATTTCAATTGAAGTTACTGAATTCGCTTTAATATCTATCGCTGCCAAAAGTCCCCTTTTTTCTTTTACGAGATTCATCTTTCTTAATTCATCCTCAAAAATTTTTTGATTTAATTGAGCGGT
>VGKE01000065.1 GCA_016867195.1 Candidatus Nealsoniibacteriota bacterium
TTAAAAACAGTAACCGACGAATGTCACTGTGAAAACCTCCGGGCTTTTTCCACGGACTTAGGAGAAGGATCCAGGCCGGTTGGCTGTAGTGGCGACCCCTGTCAGACAGACCAGGGTTTAGCCGTAGAAACAGGTTCGGCAAGGGATAGAATAAATAAACTCCTGGCAATAAACCGGCAAAAAATACAAGACCTTTTAAATGAACAGGAAAAAATCAATGACCAAAGGGACTTATTAAGAGAGGACTTGAGAAAATTCCAGGAAACCCAAGGAGAATTAATTGCCTGCCAGAACCAAAAAAGAGAATTAATTACTTTAAACCAATATCTGGCTCTTAAACAATCTTATGAACAGGCCGGTAATAAAGTCCTAAGAATTGGCAGTTATTTGCCTTCAAGGGGCGACCCCTTGACTTTTTACTGCTCGGTTGGCGGCACTGTTTTTGATGAGCCCTACGATATTGACGGCCAGGAAGAAATGGAGGCCTGGTTAGAAGAAGCAAGCGCTTTTGAAGGAACGACTTTTGGCGAAGCAAAAATCAGCTGCCCCTTTAAAATACCAGTGGGCGAGGCCCTGGACCAATTAAGAGAATTAACAATTGACGCTGTTTTCAAATTAGAACGTCTTTCGCTTTTAACCGGTGATTTAGTAAAACAAATTCAGGAAATGACTGAACTCGTTTCCCAGTGCAATAGAAGCCATTGTAGCGCCAACAGTGTTTGTTTCCCTAACCCCTGTTATCAAAACTATGCTCTTTGTAGTTTCCCCATCTATATTTGCTGTCCTTTTTTGCGCCCCCGCTGTCTTCAAGGAGTAGGCGGTTGTTCCGGCGATGCCTGTCCTACTAAAGAACTCCAAAAAAAATCAGAAGAAATCAAAAAAACCGAGGATGAAATTTTGGAAACAGTTGAACAAATAAAAAAAATTTTTCCTCAGATTCCTTATCTTTTAAAAGACCCGAAAAATCCCTATAATTTAGAAAATATCAGCACCTCGGTTCATCTCTGCTATAGTCCTGATATTTATAACCCAACCTGGCAATTGTTAAACTGCGAACAGGCAAGAGGAAATTATGGCCCGGCTGGCTTAATAATGGCCAATTGCCATCCCCGGGACTTTTACTGCTGCACGCCGACTCAACAAACCATCTCTTTGCCCCTGCCTATTGACACATCCCCAATTTACATTATCCCGGCTAAAAAATTCGCTGTCTTGCCTTCTGAAAATAATTGTCCCCAGGGCTGGCTTTGCAACCAGGACGTTACTTATTATAACCAGTATGATAATGACGCGGCCGAGCCATTAAAAGAACTTCTTTCCTGTATGCGCCAACAATTAGACAGGGTTCAAATAGAAAAAGAGATAGAAACCACTTTAGGCCAAATTTCAGCCATTTCCGACCCTAAACTTTACCAGGGAACCTGTCATTGGACAGCCGGGCCCTTAGAAACAGGGGGTTGCTCTCATATTTATGAAACAAAACGAGGCAAAGAAAGGGTCTCAGCTCATTACGGAGGAAGTGTCTGCCGTTACGAGCAAAAATCCTATGCCGTGGATATTGACATTAGGGCTGATTTGCAAAAAAAATACGCTGATGAAATCGTCAAAGCGGCAAAAGATTGTTTCCCCGGCGCCTATGTCTTAGACAAGGTCAATCACATTCACATAGATATTGGCGAGGCTTATTATTGTAGGTCAAATGATTAATTATTTTAAAAAAATTTTAAAATTCGGCGCAGTGATTTTGGTTTTGATTATTTTTGCTCAATTGCTGTTTTTTTTAAACCCGCAAAATGAAGCAAGGAGCCAAACTGGTTTTAGTTTTTTTAAGGCAAGGATTGCCCTGGCTCAATTTTTCTTTCCCCGCTATCCTGGCCGTATTAAATACATTATCGGCGAACTTAACCAAGCAAGCGACCAGATGGTCTATTATAACAGCGAGTTGAGAAGATTGACTAACAACTGCGATTGCCAAAACGCTCAATCCCAGTGCGGTCAGGAAACCCGGGGCTGTACTATTACCGCTCCCAGGGTATTTGGCGAGGCCTGTCCGGATAGAAAAGAAATGCAAAAAATCCAGATAGAAATTCAAAATAAAAATGACCAGATTTCTTTTTTAAGAGAACTGCTTCAAAAAGAAATGGAAAGCGGACTTAAAGAAGAATTGGAAACCCTGAGAGAAGAAGAAGCGATTCAATTAGAAAGCGCTCTAAACGAAATTCTTGTTTCCAGCCAGAATGTTATTGTCTCAGCCAATGCCAACCTTGATATATTAAACGACGACGATGGACAATACGCGGTTGAAAGACAGTGCCAGGCAAACTGCGAACAGGGAATTTTTTATAGTTTTGAGGCCTGCGCTGGAGCCATAGGAGAACATAGCCCAATCGAAATGCTCCTTGAAGTAGGGGCTGGTCTAAAAAAATTAAACCTAGGTAAAATAGGAATTAATAAAATCGGATTCAATCTCTCGGATAAAATTGAATTGGGAAAAACCAACCCTATTAAAAACTTTAATATTCCTTTGCCTTCTTTGAATATAAGGATTCCTGATTTAAACATAAAAGACGGTCCTCAAAAATGGCAAGATCTTTCCCTGGACTCAATTATCTTTCATCCGCCTTCGCCTGAAATACCCACTTTCCCTTGGGCAAGTTTCTCCTGTCCAACAATAGACGCTAAACCGTATCAGTGTCTTGGCGAAGGAAAAACAGACGACTCTTATATCAATTTAGAATGGTATTTACAAACGTTTTCCTGGCTTGCGGAAAAATGTCAGGAAATTCCAACAATGAAAGGTGAATTTGGGGCCCCAAAAAAAGATAAAATGGAACAGTGTCTTGATAAAGAAAACGTCCACTTAACAATTATCCGAGAATGCGATGAAATTTGGAAACAATATTTCGCTTGCCTGGTAGCGAAAATAATTACCCCAGGCGTGGCAAACTGCCCCTTGCCCACAGGGGTATGCTGGGATATAAAACGCCCAACAGAAAGAGGAGAAGCCATTACTGAACAATGCTCTTCTTTATTTAGAGAAATAAAAGAGCCAACTCCTTCTCCTTGCAATTTGGGGGTCTTGAAAAATAAATGTACCGAGTTAAGAGAACAAAAAAGAGAAAAGGTGCCCGAATCCTGCAAATTCCTTCCTCTTTTCACAAAAATAATAGAAGAACCATATCCTCAATATTTTCAAGGATCTTCAACCGCTTGTTCTCCTCAAACAATCAGCAATACCTCGTTAACCGGCGTTAGGATAGATTGTCCAATTTCCGCGCCCGCTCTTTCAGCCAGCACTCCCAAAATTAAACTTCCGGACATTATAATTCCCGATATCCGGCTGCCTTCTTTCAACTTCTCGCCCTTTTTAAGAGTAAAACTGCCTAATTTCATTTTTGAGGACATAATTTTTCCAGAACTTAAATTCTGCAATATAGATGATTGCGGCGCCCTTTTACCGCGTCTGAACCTGGAGATTCCTTATCCTATTCTAAGAATCCCGGATATTGAAATCCCTCTGTTTTACGCTTCTATTCCGGGCATCCCTGGTTTACCGGAATTTGGAGCCCCAAAAATTCCTCTTAAAATAGAAATGGGCAAAATTAAATTTCCGCCCATTCCTATTCCTTTACCCGAATTTGACCTGGTAAAAAATATTATTTTAAGTTATAGTATACCACAAATTTCTTTTCCCGAACCGGAAATTATCGTAAACTTTAAAGGAGTAAAAATTGATGCTGTTAATATTCTTTTA
>VGKE01000066.1 GCA_016867195.1 Candidatus Nealsoniibacteriota bacterium
ATTTGTAATAGCAACATTAGTGATTTCAACCAGGATTCTGATAGGACTTTTTGCCCCACCAATAGCTTCAAAAACAATTAGCTTAGCAATTGGGTTGCTACTATTGGGCAAGTTTTTTTACAGTAGCATAAGAGAAATTCCAGCCGTTCCTCCCACCAAGGGCGTCCTTCTTTTCTTGCGCAGAAGACAGAAAAGAATTATGAAAGAAGGATGGTGTTTTCTCCCGCTTTATCCTATTGTTTTTGATGTTGTTTTTGTGGATATGACTAGTTATAACCAAGATCTGGCCGAACAAGACATAAGAACGCCCGATAATGTGGAATTGGGAGTTAAGGTGAGTATTACTTGGACGCCCGGGGCGTCATCGTCTGATGAAAAAAAAGAGGCTGAGGCCTTGATTAATTTTCAAAATAAGGGTGGCAGAGAAGGCGTAGCGAATATTCTCCAAGACATTGTTTGGGACCGCTTGCGGATGTGGACCTTCTCTAAAGAAGAAGGACCCTCAAATTGGCAAGAGATGATAGGATCAAAAGATGAAGCGGTTGCTATTCTTCTTAAAGCCACCTTAGGGGACGATATTCCTTCTATTCCTTCTACTATACCAACTAGCGTTTTATTGAAATACTTCAACGTTCCTCAAAAAAAACCACTGCAATATGAAAAACAATGGGGAAGAAAAAACCCAAGTGGAAGCGATTGGGAAGGACTAGAGGAGGGACTTAATAAATTAACCCCCAACGAATTACAGGTTCTAAAAGAAGCGGTTGAACATAGGCGAGATATTATTATTAAGGCTCGGCAAGGAAACGGTGCTTTTGTAAAAAAATCTCTTGGCATTACCATCAATCGTTTCACTATTCCTAGCGTTGTTCTAAGGGGCGAAGTAGCTAAGGCAGCCGAGCTAAAAGCAAAAGAAAGGCTTGAGCGGGAGGCTGAAAAAGTGGAGCTTTCTCATGTTCGTGACAGAGCTAAAATGCTTAAAAAAACACTTGAGATTAAATCCGAACCAGCCCTTGAGGTGGTCCAAACAGAACGCGGAAAGGTTAAAAAAGAGATACGGAAAAGCGAGTTTAGTATTTCTTCTGAAACTCAGGGGATGGTTGAAAGGATTGTATCGGGGATATTAGATAAATTAGGAAAATCTTAAAGGAACAAAACCCCTCTTATTAGATTTATTTTAAGATGGGGTTTTCTATTAATAGTAGAATTTTCTCCCTACCCTATTTTTTTGTTCTTCTTTTCTTTCATTACCTCTCCTATTGTTTTAGCCCCTCCTTTCACCTCTCCCATTGTTTTGGGTTCTTCTTTCGGTGGTGGTGGCGACGACGTCGGTGGCGAAACAGGCGGTGTTTTCATTTTTTCTTCGCTATCTATAAAAACTAATATGTCTTCTCTCCGAAGATAACCAGGTTTAAATGGTTTACCGCGTTTGATAATTCTGCCCCTATTATCATATTCATCAGGTTCAGAATGAACGGGTCTATCTGGAAGTTGAATACCAACCGTCGCTTGTCCAGCACCAGATCTTAAATAACTTTCTAAACTTTGACTAATTATGATATCGCCTTTTCCTTGTTCTCCTCCTCTCTGTTGAAGAATTCTTTTTCTTATTGCGTCAACAGCGGTTCTACCATGTTTTTCAATAAGCTGGCTGATATGGCTCCCCATTGCTCTACGAAGGATAGCATCAACCGTCTTCACGTTATTCTCTACATTTAAATCAAGAGCTCCCTCCGAGATATTTTTATAATCAGTTGATTTTAATTTACTAATAATCAAATCTTCTGCGCTTGTAATTGTCGGATCTTTTGCTTTAGCTTTAGCTAATTCATCCTTAGTTACGTGTTCAGCGGCAACATGGGGGAATGCGGCCATAAGGAATTTGTCCGTCTCCCAGTTCTTAGCGTGTTTCATCAATCTTTTTGCTTCTTTTTCATCAATCGCTGACTCTCCAAATTTTTCTACATCCATTGCGTCTTTAAGTTTACCCTTTTCTATAATTTTATTTAATATTCCAATTCTTTTTGTATCCAACACAGAATCATGGAACTTTTTAAGAAGAACAGAGGTTTCCTCCACGTCTTTAACCGAATCTTCAGCGTTTTTAATATCCCGTCGTTGATCTTCAGGCAGAGCACCTCCCGCTGCTCTTGCCAGCCCCCGCACAAAATAACGACCAGGGTTGATTTTAGATGTTGCCCTTGCCATCGCGCCCCAGAACCCTGCTTTACCTTCACCAAATGGTTTTCTGGCTAATTGACGTTGCCCCCACTGTTGAGCTTTCTTTCCCGCTTCTGTTTTGGCAATATTTTCTCTGGCAAGATCTGCTCCTTTTCGAACTTTTCTCGCCCCCCATTTAGTAACGCCCCAGGTTCCTCTGGCAGTTAGTTTAACCGCCCCCTTGCCTAGGGTTTTGGCGAAATTAATTATGCTGCCAGCGCCCATTGCCGAGGTCTGGAGCCCGATAATAATCCCGAGCCAAATCAAAACAACAACCACTCCATATCCGAAAAATTGGTTAAAATAATTAATTGCTTCAGCCCCCCCTTCAGTTAAACCAAACGTTGGCACTCTATGTTTAATAAGTTCTGTTTCTATTGCTCCCAAAGAACTTATTGCTAGATAAACGAAAAAAGCAAGTGGTATTCCAATAATTGACCACTGAATAAATTGCTGCCACCACTGGTCCCAGAATTTCTTGGTAGCCGGTAGAATCCAGGCGACAAAAGCCAGAGGCGCTAAAATAACCAGAACCCAGATAGCGATGTATCTGATAAGAAAAATAAAAGCCAGAAGAAGAAAGGTAAAGCCGATTATTGCGTTAAATATTACTATAACCGCTAATTTTCCGAAAAGACCAAGTAGCTCTTCAGATCGTAATCTACTAGTCATTATATTTTTGAATAACTCAAAAGAGCCCGTAACGCCGCCGAGTATTCTGTTAGCGCCTTCTTGGATAGGACTCAAAAAATAATTCATTATAATATTGGCCGCGTCAACAATTAGTCCACAGAGCACCGGGGCAAAGTTAACCAGAAGGGCAACAGCGATTAAACGAATTAAGGTTTTTTGAGAGGCGTATTCTTGCAGCCGCAGAGCAATTGCTAAAGCAATAAAAATCAAAACAACCACCAGTCCCATATTAACGAATTGCTTGGTAATGCCTAATCCAACCTCAACGACCGGATTTTGAGTGTAGCGCCAGGTAATAAAAGTAGGGCCGGTTATCCAGTTGAAAATAAAAATAGCGATTTGGGCGAAGAGATTGGTAAAAAACCCTAAAACCGCCAAAAAGAGTCCAGGTAAGGCTAAAATAGCTTTGGTTATCATAGTTTTATTTTATAATTTCTCCCTTAACAACTATCATTGATTGAAGGCAGGGAAAGCAATTTCTATTCTGCCATTCTGATGTCTCGTCTTCTCGGGCAACTATTTGACAGGCAGCGCCGCACCGGCCAATTTCATTATCTAGAAGATTTGGGTCGTCATTGCTGATAATCTCGCAAAAATGACCAGTGGGATTTTCTTTGGTCCCGTATTTGACAGGATTAGTTCCTAAAAGAACGGCAAAAAAAGAGCCGACAGGGTCAATTCTAATTGACCTTGCTCCCGGTAATATATCTCCTTTGGTTTCGTACTGTTGTGCTTTCTTAATATTTAACGCAAATCCTTTTGCTTTTTCTG